>NZ_DJSX01000069.1:0-78874 GCF_002439135.1 Pseudomonas sp. UBA6323
AGGTGGTTGGTCGGTTCGTCCATCACTAGCACGTTGGGCTTCTGGCAGGCCAGCTTGCCGAACAGCATGCGGCCCTGTTCACCACCGGAGAGCACCTTGACCGACTTCTGGATCTCGTCGGAGGAGAACAGCATGCGGCCCAGGGCGGCGCGGATGTTCTGCTCGCCGCTGGTCCACTGGCCCATCCACTCGAACAGGGTTTCGTCGGCCTCGAAATCGTGGGCGTGATCCTGGGCGTAGTAACCCACCTCGGCGCTGTCGGTCCATTTGACGCTGCCGGCGTCCGGCTGCATCTCGCCGACCAGGGTGCGCAGCAGGGTGGTCTTGCCGATGCCGTTGGGGCCGATGATGGCCACGCGCTCGCCTGCTTCGACCTGGAAACCGAAGTTCTTGAACAGCACCTTGTCATCGAAGGCCTTCGACAGCTTCTCGATGGTCACCGCCTGGCGATGCAGCTTCTTGTTCTGGTCGAAGCGGATGAACGGGCTGACGCGGCTCGACGGCTTGACCTCGGCGAGCTGGATCTTGTCGATCTGCTTGGCACGGCTGGTGGCCTGCTTGGCCTTGGAGGCGTTGGCCGAGAAGCGGCTAACGAAGGTCTGCAGCTCGGCGATCTGCGCCTTCTTCTTGGCGTTGTCGGCCAGCAGTTGCTCGCGGGCCTGAGTCGAGGCCGTCATGTACTCGTCGTAGTTGCCCGGGAACAGGCGCAGTTCGCCGTAATCCAGGTCAGCCATATGGGTGCAGACCGCATTGAGGAAGTGACGATCGTGGGAAATGATGATCATGGTGCTGTTACGCGCCGTGAGGATCGCTTCCAGCCAGCGGATGGTGTTGATATCCAGGTGGTTGGTCGGCTCGTCGAGCAGCAGCACGTCCGGATCGGCGAACAGCGCCTGGGCCAGCAATACGCGCAGCTTCCAGCCGGGCGCCACTTCGCTCATCGGACCGAAGTGCTGTTCCAGCGGAATGCCCAGGCCAAGCAGCAGCTCGCCGGCACGGGACTCGGCGGTGTAGCCGTCCATCTCGGCGAACTCGCCTTCGAGCTCGCCGACCTTCATGCCGTCTTCTTCGCTCATTTCCGGCAGCGAGTAGATGCGGTCGCGCTCGGCCTTGACCTTCCACAGCTCCGCATGGCCCATGATCACGGTGTCGATCACATTGAATTCTTCGTAGGCGAACTGATCCTGGCGCAGCTTGCCAAGGCGTACGTTCGGCTCGAGCATTACCTGGCCGGCCGACGGCTCCAGATCACCGCCGAGGATCTTCATGAAGGTCGACTTGCCGCAGCCGTTGGCGCCGATCAGGCCGTAGCGGTTGCCGTTGTTGAACTTGACGGAAACGTTCTCGAACAGCGGCTTGGCGCCAAACTGCATGGTGATGTTAGCGGTGGAAATCAAAGGGCTCTATCTCGCGTGTTTCAGAGTGGTGCGTTTATGCTTGTGGCATTTTTGGGGCAAATGTGAGTTTTCCATCTCTGCCCAGTCGCTGGCGCCATCCAGCCAGCGCGCATATCGAGCCAGCAAAATCTGGATCGAATGGCCGAGCTGCTTGGCGATGAATGCGGGCTTCATGCCTACCATCAAGCACATGGTCGCGTATGTGTGGCGCGCATTGTACGGGGGTCGGTAACGAATACCCAGCGCCTTTAGGATGGGACGCCATTGATGGTGCAGTTCACTCGTCTGTTGAATGAATGCGCTTCGTGATGCCAGGTATTCAGCGTATGAATTTATGCGAGCAGGTTTTTTAACCACACCCAGGTAACGCCGCGAGATGCCGTCCGCCGAGTCTTTAGGGGGAAAGGTTGAAATAAGAATGATTCGCCATTAATGTTCGCGCGGTCGCCATGCTGCTCCATGGCATTTCAGCCTGCTGGTTTGCGCCGCGCTATGTCTTCCTCCGAAATCGATTCGATCATTCCTCTCGACGTGCTGTACGGCACGCACCAGGGCTGGCTGCATGGCTGGCTGCGGCGTTCTGTGGGCTGTTCGCAGCAGGCCGCCGATCTGGTTCAGGACACCTTTCTGCGCCTGCTGGTGCGCGGCCAGCCCGTCGATGATCGGGCGCCCAGAGCCTTGCTGGCGCGTATCGCGCGCGGGCTGGTGATCGATCATTGGCGACGGGATGCGCTGGAACGTGCCTATCTCGAGTCGTTGGCGCAGTTGCCCGAGGCGAGCCATCCCTCGCCGGAGGTTCGCTACGAGGCGTTGCAGTCCCTGGAGCGGATCGCACGCTTGCTCGATGGCCTGAAGCCCGCCGTGCGTGAGGCGTTTCTGCTGTACCAGCTCGGCGGCCTCAATCATGCGCAGGTGGCTCGGCAACTGGGCGTTTCCAGTCGCACCGTCGAGCGGCATGTGGCCAGCGCCTTGCTCCACTGCTATCGCCTGTGTTTCGAGGCGTCGGCGTGAAAGGCGCCGGACAGCCACCTGAATCCATTGTCCGTACAGCCATCGAGTGGCAGATGCGCCTGCGCGCCGATCCCGCCAGTGCCGAGCTGCAGCAGCGACTACAGGCCTGGCTGGAGCAGGACGAACAGCATGACCTGGCCTGGCAGCGCCTGCAGCAGATGGCCGGGCTGTTTCGGGTGACCCCTCTTACCGATGCAGCGCAAACCATTCCGCTATTGCAGCGCGCCGAGGCTGACCTGAGTCGCCGGCGCATGCTCAAGCTGCTTGGGCTGACGGCTGGCAGCGCCACGCTGTTGGCGGCAGCTTCGGCGCCTGTGTGGCGGGCGGACTTCGCCACGGCCACCGGCGAAACGCGGCGTCTTGAGCTGGCGGGCAATGTCGAGGTGCTGCTCAACACCGGCAGCGCCATCGATGTACGCGGGCAGGACCTCTTGCTGCGGAGTGGCGAGGCGCTGGTGCAAGGTGAGCGATGGCAACTGCGCTGCAATTTTGCCGAATGCCTGGGGCGGCACGCGCGCATGTCGGTGCGCGAGTACGAAGACCGCAGCGAGATACGGGTCGAGCAGGGCGAGGTGCAGGTTCGTGCTGCAGCAGGGCAGCATCGTTTACAGGCAGGCGAAGGGCTGGCGGTATCGGCGAGCCGCATGACGACGCTGGAACGAGGAGCGCTCGACCCGTTCGCCTGGGCGCGCGGTCTGCTGGTGGTCAGCGACATCCGCCTGGCGGACTTTCTCGCCGAGGCCGCGCGCTACCGGCATGGCTGGCTGGGCTGCGATCCGGCAGTCGCTGATTTGCGCCTGTCCGGCGTGTTCCGCCTCGCTGAAGCCGAGCTGATGTTGCGCAACATCACCCATCTGCTGCCGGTGACGCTGGTGGAGCGAACCCGCTGGTGGGTGCGCGTCGTGCCCATCGCGTAAAAAATTTGTCGGACTTTGGCTGTTCATCCGGTTAGGGGTGATCACTCCCTGAATGGATCCCCCCCATGCGTTCTACTCGATCTCTGCCGCCGCACCTGCAACCGCGCACGCTATCCAAGGCCATCTGTATCGCTCTGGCGCTATATGGCGTCGCCACGAGCCCGGCGCTGCTGGCCGCCGAGCCCACGTCCCGCGTAGCGACTGCGGACGTGCAGGGTGGGCCGCTGGACCAGGCGCTGAGCTTCTATGCCGAACGAGCCGGCATCACCTTGTCGTATTCCCCACAAGTGGTGCGTGGGCTGGTGAGCCCGGGTTCGACAGGCGCGCAATCGGTGGAAGAGGGGCTGTCGCAGCTGCTGCGCGGCACCGGGCTGGTGGCCGAGAAGACCGCGTCCGGCTATGTGGTGCGGCCGCAGGCTGCCGGTGACAGCTATCAGCTGCAGCCCGTCACCATCGAGGCCGCGCCGACGCAGAGTGCCTTTGCACCCGTGCCGGGTTATTTCGCCAGCAATGCCAGCACCGCCACCAAGACCGATCTGCCGATTCTGCAAACCGCGCAGAGCATCAGCGTGGTCACCGCCGGGCAGATCGCTGATCGCAAGGTCGACCGTGTCGAGGACGCCGTGGCCTACAGCGCTGGCGTGCGCACCGGCAGCTCGGGACTCGATCCTCGTTTCGACCAGATCAACATTCGCGGCTTCGACACCACCATGTCCGCCGACTTCCTCGATGGTCTGCGCCAGCCCTACAACGGCTGGCTGTCGATCTACGGCACGGAAGCCTACGCTCTCGAGCGCATCGAGGTGCTCAAGGGGCCGGCCTCGGTGCTTTATGGGCAGATCAGCCCGGGCGGCATGGTCAACCGGGTCAGCAAGCGCCCCAGCCTGCAGGCCAAGAACCAAGTGGAAATCCAGGCTGGCAACCACGATCACCGCCAAGGGCAGTTCGATGTCGGCGGTCAGCTGGATGAGCAGGGCGATGTACTGTTCCGTACCGTTGGTGTCTATCGCGACGCCAGGTACGACATCGAACAGCTGAACAATGACGTGCGCCTGCTGGCGCCCTCGCTGAGCTGGCAGATCGATCCGGCCACCAGCCTGACCCTGCTGGCGCAGTATCAGGAGCGCGAGACCGCCGCCTCGCCGATGCTCTATCACGATGGTAATCGCCTCACCGATTTCTGGCAGGGCGACGAGTATTTCGACAAGCTCGGCCAGCGTCAGTGGACCTTCGGCTACGAGTTCGAGCACGCCTTCAACGACGCTTTCTCCCTGCAGCAGAACCTGCGCTACGGCCAGCTGGACACCACCAACCAGTACCTGCAGCCCAATGGCACGATCACCAACGGGGTGATGGAGCGTTATGCCGTCGGTGTATACGAGGACATGGAGTCGGTGAGCAGCGATACCCGCCTGGTCAGCCGTTTCGCCACTGGCGAGCTGCAGCACACGCTGCTGACTGGCTGGGATTACACCTGGTTCGATAGCTCGGTGCTCTATGCGACCGGGCCGGCGCCCTCGATAGACATGAACGCGCCGGATTATCACCAGCCAGTCGCCCGGCCCGGCAACCCGCTTTCCGACCAGGACAGCCTGACCCAGCGCAGCGGCATCTACCTGCAGGACCAGGTCGAACTCGACCGCTGGCGCCTGTCCGCCGGTGTGCGCCGTGACTGGGTGCATGTGCGCACCAGCGACAACCTGAGCGACAGCAACAGCAAGATCAGCGACTCCGCCACCACTTACCAGCTCGGCGCGCTGTACCTGTTCGACAATGGCCTGGCACCCTATGCCAGCTACGCCGAATCCTTCCTGCCGCAAAGCGGCAGCAACGCTGCCGGCCCGCTCAAACCCACCGAAGGCAAGCAGTACGAGATCGGCCTCAAGTACCAGCCGCCCGGCACCAGCGCGATGTTCACCGCTTCGCTCTATCACCTGACCCAGGAGAACGTGTCGACCCGCGACCCGCTCGATCCGCTCAACACCTTACAGACCGGCGAGCAGGTGTCGCGCGGTCTGGAGCTGGAAGCCGTGGCCGACCTCAGCGAGCGCCTGCACCTGACCGCCAGCTACAGCTACAACGATCCGGAAATCACCAAGAGCAACGACGGCGACGAGGGCAACGATCCGAAGAACGTGCCGCGTCATCTGGCGGCGCTGTGGCTGGCCTACAAGCTGCCATCCGGTCTCGGTTTCGGTGCTGGCGCGCGCTACACCGGCAGCGTCTACGGCAACGACATGAACACGGTGAAGAGCGAGGATTACACACTGTTCGACGCAGGTGTGCATTACGACTTCGCCGGCGAGCTGGATGGTGTGCGCCTGGCCGTCAATGCGCGCAACCTGACCGACAAGCAGTACGTCAACTGTCAGGACGGCTACTGCTACCGCGGCGAGGCACGCAGTGTGGTCACCAGCCTGAGCTACAGCTGGTGAGAGTGCTGAACTGGCTGTGCAGCGCCATGACGGCGCTGCTGCTGGGCGGCCTTGCCGCCGCCCAGGCCGAGCCGGTCACTCTGGATGGCAGTGAACAATGGCTGATGAAGAGTGCCGAGGGCCGCGACTACCGCATCATGGTCAGCCTGCCGGAGGGCGATGTGCCCTATACCGGCGGCTACCCGGTGATCTATCTGCTCGACGGCAATGCCTACTTCCCGGCGTTCCACGCCGCCAAGCGGGCGCAACGGCAATGGCGCAAGGCGATCATCGTCGCCATCGGCTATCCCAGTACCACGCCGCTGGATTTCGAGCGCCGTGCGTTCGACCTCTCACCATCGCAACTCCCCGAGCGCAACGACCCGCCGCAGGGCGGCCAAGACCTGTTTCTCGATTTCATCGAGCAGCGTTTGATGCCCCGGGTCAATCAGCGTTTCAAGGTCGATCAGGATCAGCTCAGTCTGGTCGGCCATTCGTTCGGCGGCATGTTCGGCATCTACGCTCTGTTCACCCGGCCGCAGCTATTCCAGCATGTGGTCGCCATCAGCCCCAGCCTGTGGTGGCGCGACCGCTACCTGCTGGAACATGAGCTGGCATTCACCCGTCGCGCACATGCAGGAGAGCTGGATCTGACCCATCGCAGCCTGAGCATGTGGGTGGGCGACCGGGAAATGCCGCAGGAAATCCAGGACGTGCGCTCGCTGCAGATTCGCCTGGAAGACCTTTCGCAATATGGGCTGCGCAGTGACTTCCAGCTCGAGACGGGCGAGGACCACATGTCCGTTCCGTTTCGGGTCACCACCCGGGTTTTGGAGGAGCTGATGAGCACGCGGCGTTACTGAATGGTTTTTTGCATCTGCCTTGGGCCGGCTCGGAATACCAGCGGATTGCATGCATTGCTGACATGTCATATGGATATGTAAAAACGATATTTAAATTATTTTTTTTATACCGATATAGTTTCTTCCCATGCGTACCTGCCGACCAATCGGCGCGCCGCACTGAACACATGGCCGAACCCTCGGCCAGTCAAAGTGATGCGCCATTGGCGCCCTCGCATGGAGTTTTCTATGTCGGCAGCAGCTCATTCCATCCCCTCCGCGTCGGCACAGTCATTCGACGTTCGCCCCTTCTTTGATGCGCCGGTGGGGGCCGAGATCGTCGGCCTCGACCTCAGCCGCCCGCTGAACGACGCCGATTTCGCCCGCGTTCATCAGGCGCACCTCGATTACAACGTCGTGGTGTTTCGCGATCAACGCATCACGCCGCAGCAGCAGATCGATTTCAGCCGCCGCTTCGGCGTACTGCAGATCCACGTGCTCAAGCAGTTCCTGCTTGAGAACCATCCGGAAATCTTCATCATCTCCAACATCAAGGAGAACGGGCAGCCGATCGGCCTGGGCGATGCCGGCAAGTTCTGGCACTCGGATCTCTCCTACAAGGAGTTTCCCAGCCTGGGCTCCATGCTTTACGCCCAGGAACTGCCGGAGGAGGGCGGCGATACCCTGTTCGCCAGCCAGCAGCTGGCCTTCGAGACGCTATCGGCCGAACTGCGCCAGGCCATCGATGGCAAGCGCGCTGCCCATTCCTATACCGCTCGTTACGCCGATGAGGTGTTCGCCGGCATTCGCCGCCCGACGCTTACCGAAGCGCAGCTGGCCGAGGTCAAGGCCGTGGTTCATCCGGTGGTGCGTACCCACCCGGAAACCGGCCGCCGGGGCCTGTTCGTCAACGAGAATTTCACCACCCACATTCTCGATGTGCCCGAGGACGAAAGCCGGCAGATTCTCGCCGAGCTCTATGCCCACAGCGCCAAACCGGAATTCATCTACCGGCACCAGTGGCAGGACGGCGACATGGTGTTCTGGGACAACCGCGCGCTGATCCACCTGGCCACCGGCTGCCCGAGCCATCTGCGCCGGCGTATGCACAGAACCACCATCCAGGGCGACGTACCGTTCTAACGGCCTATCCCGCAGCAACCCCATTTCTGCACCTTTGACTGGAGCCTCGACATGTCGGCAGGTAAGCGCTTTTCCTTCGTTCCCGGTTTTGGCCGCCTCGCCGCTGGCATCGCCCTGAGCGCGAGCATTCTGATTGGCAGCCTGGCGGCGCCTCAGTCCGCTCACGCCGAGGGGCAGATCCGTATCGCCGAGCAGTTCGGTATCGTTTATCTGCTGCTCAATGTGGTGCGCGACCAACAGCTGATCGAGAAGCACGGCAAGGCCGAAGGCCTGGATATCGAGGTCGACTGGCAGCAGCTGTCGGGTGGTTCGGCGGTCAACGATGCGCTGCTGTCCGGCGCCATCGACATTGCCGGTGCCGGCATTGGCCCGCTGCTCACTGTGTGGGATCGCACCCAGGGTAGGCAGAATGTCAAGGGTGTCGCTTCGCTGGGCAACTTCCCGTACTACCTGCTGAGCAACAACCCCCAGGTCAAAACCATTGCCGATTTCACCGACAAGGATCGTATCGCCGTGCCAGCCGTGGGCGTGTCGGTGCAGTCGCGCTTCCTGCAGTACGCCGCTGCCAAGCACTGGGGCGACAAGGCATTCGACCGCCTCGACAAATACACCGTGGCATTACCGCACCCGGATGCCACGGCGTCCCTGAAAGCCGGTGGCACCGAGCTGACTGGGCACTTCTCCAACCCGCCGTTCCAGAACCAGGCGCTGGAAAACCCGGATGTGCACGTGGTGCTCGACACCTACGAGCTGCTCGGCCCGAACTCGCCGACGGTGCTGTACACCACCGAGAAATTTCGTCGCGACAATCCCAAGACCTACAAGGCCTTCGTCGGTGCCCTGGCCGAAGCGGCGGATTTCGCCCAGAAGGACAAGGGCGCGGCAGCCGACACCTACATTCGCGTCACCGGCGCCAAGATCAGCCGCGAGGAGCTGCTGAAGATCATCGACAACGAGCAGTTCCAGTTCACCGTCACGCCCACCAACACCTACCCGCTGGCCGACTTTCTGCACCGTGTCGGCGCCATCAAGCACAAGCCGGCCAGCTGGCAGGACTACTTCTTCGAAGACGCCGCCATCGGTCAGGGAAGCTGATAACCCATGAATGCTCCTTTGCAAGGCCACACGGCCAGCATGCTGAATCCAGGCGCCTTCGACACCGTTCTCCAGGTGGACAAGGTCAGCCTCGAATACCGCACCCCGCAGCGCGTGGTGCGCGCCACCCACGAAGTCAGCTTCGCAGTGGATCGTGCCGACCGCTTCGTGCTGCTCGGCCCCTCCGGCTGCGGTAAATCCACTTTGCTCAAGGCGGTGGCCGGTTTCATCGAACCGGTCGCCGGCAGCATCCGCCTCGACGGTGCCCGGGTTCACGAGCCGGGCCCGGACCGGATCGTGGTGTTCCAGGAGTTCGACCAGTTGCCGCCATGGAAGACGGTCAAGCAGAACGTCATGTTCCCGCTGCTGGCCTCACGCACCCTGGGCCGTAAGGAGGCTAAGGAGCGCGCCCTGCATTACCTGGCCAAGGTCGGCCTGGCCGCGTTCGCCGATGCCTACCCGCACACCCTGTCCGGCGGCATGAAAGCCCGGGTGGCGATCGCCCGAGCCCTGGCCATGCAGCCGAAAATCCTGCTGATGGACGAGCCGTTCGCTGCCCTCGATGCACTGACCCGCCGCAAGATGCAGGAGGAACTGCTGGAGCTGTGGGAGGAGGTGCGCTTCACCCTGCTGTTCGTCACCCACTCCATCGAGGAGGCGCTGATCGTCGGCAACCGCATCCTGCTGCTGTCGCCACACCCCGGCCGGGTGCGGGCGGAAATCAACAGCCATCAGTTCGACCTGCACAGCCTTGGTGGTGTGGGCTTCCAGCAGACCGCGCAGCGGATTCACCGCCTGCTGTTCGACGAGGAGGTCGACAACGGCACGGCCGTCGAACTGGGTTTCCAAGATATCCGCATCTCCTACTGAGGAGCGTTCATCATGAGTCTTTCCCCCGCACGGCGTGAGGAATACGAAATTCCCTTGCAGCCGCTGCCCGGCCTCAAGTTGGAGCGCGAGCTGTCGCTCAGTCAGCGCCTGTGGCAACAGGGCTGGCTGCGCAAATCGCTGATCTTGCTGGCGCTGGCGCTGATCTGGGAGGCGGCGGCCCGCTACCAGGCCAATGACCTGCTGCTGCCCAGCTTCCTGCAGACGGCCAGGGCATTCGTCGAGGGCATCGGCAGCGGTGAGTTGCTGGAAAAGGTGGCGATCTCGCTGTCGGTACTGGTCAAGGGTTACCTGATCGGTATCGTTCTGGCCTTTCTGCTGACCAGCCTGGCGGTCTCGACCCAGCTTGGCCGCGACCTCTTGTCGACGCTGACCTCAATGTTCAACCCGCTGCCGGCCATCGCGCTGCTGCCACTGTCGCTGCTGTGGTTCGGGCTGGGCGAGAACAGCCTGATCTTCGTGCTGGTGCATTCGGTGCTCTGGGCCCTGGCCCTGAATACCTACGCGGGTTTTCTCGGCGTCTCCGAGACCCAGCGCATGGCCGGTCGCAACTACGGGCTCAAGGGCCTGCGCTTCGTGTTGTTCATCTTGGTTCCGGCGGCGCTGCCGTCGATCCTCTCGGGTCTGAAGATCGGCTGGGCCTTCGCCTGGCGCACGCTGATCGCCGCCGAACTGGTGTTTGGCGCCTCCAGCGGCAAGGGCGGCCTGGGCTGGTACATCTTCCAGAACCGCAACGAGCTGTACACCGACAAGGTGTTCGCCGGGCTGGTGGCGGTGATCCTGATCGGCTTGCTGGTGGAGAACCTGATCTTTGCCAGCATCGAGAGGGTGACCGTCAAGCGCTGGGGGATGCAGCGCTAAGGGCCATTGAATGCCATGGGCCGTAGGGTGGGCCGGGCGGCGATCCGCTTCAGCCCACCAGCGGTGCACCCAATTGGTGGGCTGAAGCCCACCCTACAGACGAATAATTCACTGATCGCATAACGAGAAAAAAAATGACCAACACCTTCAAACTCGGCCGCCTGGCCACCGCCCTGGGTCTACTCGGCGCCTTGGCAACCCCGCTGGCCGCTCAGGCCGAAGGCAAGATCAGCATCGCCCAGCAGTTCGGCATCGGTTATCTGGTGCTGCATGTGGTCAAGGACCAGCAACTGATCGAGAAGCACGCCAAGGCCCAGGGCCTGGACAAGATCGACGTCGAGTGGCGGACCATCTCCGGTGCCACCGCGATGAACGAAGCGCTGCTGGCCGGTGCCATCGACGTGGTCTCGGCTGGCGTTCCGCCGATGCTCACCGTATGGGACCGCACCCATGGTCGGCAGAACGTCAAGGCCGTGGCCTCGCTGGGTTCGCTGCCCAATTACCTGCTGAGTAATCGCGATGAGGTAAAGACCCTCGACGATCTCGGTGAGAAGGACCGCATCGCGGTACCGGCCGCCGGTGTCGGCTTCCAGTCGCGCACTCTGCAGATCGAGACCGCCAAGCGTTACGGCAATGCCGACTTCCAGCGTTTCGACAAGATTTCCGTCAGCCTGCCGCACCCGGATGCCACCGCGGCACTGACCAAAGGCGGCTCGGAAATCACCGCGCATTTTTCCAGTCCGCCGTTCCAGTACCAGGCGCTGGAAAATCCCAAGGTGCACAAGCTGATCAGCAGCTACGACATCCTCGGCGGCCAGGCTACCTTCAACGTGCTGTACGCCACCGAGAAATTCCACGACGACAATCCGAAAACCTACAAGGCCTTCTACGATGCTTTGGTGGAAGCCTCGCAGATCATCAAGGCCGACAAGGCCGCTGCGGCCGAGACCTATATCCGCGTGGAGAACTCCAAGCTGCCGCTGGAGTTCGTGAAGAAAATCATCGAGGATCCGGAAAACGACTTCACCGTGTCGCCGCAGCGCACCTTCATCTATGCCGAGAAGTTGCACGAGCTGGGCGTGCTGAAGAACAAGGCAGCGTCCTGGAAGGATTACTTCTTCGAGGAAGCCTACGGCAATCCGGGGAGCTGATCGTCAAGCGGCCAGACCCTAGATGCGTGGCCGCAGTTTCAGTTCGGGGGTGGGCTTGGGCGCATCCTTGGCAGGGTGGCTGTCGGGGTGCTGCTCGATCATCTGGGCGATCGCCCGCAACTGCTCGAGCATGGCCTTGGCCAGCCCGGCCTGGGTGCGATACAGGCCGGTGTCCGGGTCCTTTTCCAGGTCGTTGAGGCCCTTGAAGGGGTAGCTGAAACGCCTGGCTTCGGGTGTGAAGAAGCGTTGGTAGTCATGCTCGCTGCCGTGCAGCTCACGGCAGGCACGTTCCAGGCTCTGCAACTGTTCGGCGACGCTGGCCAGTTGCAGGCGCAAGCGGATGATCTGGTGGTTTTCCCAGTTCATCGACGAGGCTTTTGCGCCGGGCTGCCAGCACGCCGGATTGCCGAAGCGCAGCACGAATTGCTGGCCGGCTTCGCGGCCGTAACCGGTCAGGCGCTCGATGCGTTCGGCAGGCATGGTCAGGTTGAGGCCGCCTTCCTCGCGGGTCAGCTGAATCAGGCCGATACGGTCGCGAAAGCCTGGCATCAGCGACAGGGTCTCGTGGTTCCAGTCCTTGGCCACGTTGCTGAGCTGGGCCAGAAAGCCGCGCAGCGCCGGCAGGCCGCTCTGCGGGAAGCGCCGCCAATAGGCGAGCCGCGCATCGCCATTGTTGCGCGGGAAGCGCACGCGCTGTTCGTCCGAGCCGTCGGTCGGGCCGAGATCCAGGCCGAAGGTCGGGCGCCGGGGCAGGGCGGCGTCGAAGAAGTGAATAGGGAAGTTGGAGCTGATACCGCCATCGGTGAACCAGCAGCGCTCGAGTTTCTTCTCGCGCTTGCGGTAGTCCACGGCATGCAGAGGCACGGCGCTCAGCAGCAGCGGGAAACTCAGGCTCATGCGCACCGCGACGATCACCGGCAGATCGTCCGGCAGGGGCATACGCAGATAGCCGTCGTTGCGTTCATCATTTCCGGGGCGTTGGCGCGCGCTCATCCAGGCCACTACGCGGCGCGGGAACAGGCGGGCGAACTCCTCCTCGCGGAAATGGAACTGGTTGTTCTCACGTACCTGATCGTCATCGCGAAAGGGCAGACGGAAAGGGCGCGCCATGCTCAGGCAGGTGGTCATGACCTGCAGATCGATGCCGTGCGCGCGCAGGTCGCCGAAGGTCAGCGGCCGCTCGCATTCAATCGCCCCAGCGTGCTGCGCGCAAAAGGCCTGCTGCCCGCTGAGCCGATCGAAATAGTGGGTCAGCCAGTTGGTCAGGGCTTCCTCCGGGGCCTCGTCATCGGCGTCAGGCAGGCCGGTGCAAATGCCGAAACCATTCTTCGGCAGCTCGCGCAGCGCGGGCAGCAGCAGGCGGCAGGCAGCCGCGAACACGCCGCCAAGCGCGGCGAACAACAGCACCCAGAACCAGACCAATAAATTGCCGCTGGTGATGGCGCTGCTCCACAAAGGCCCACCCGCGACGAGTGCACCAATCAGTGCGGCGAGCTTGTGCCGCATCAGCATTACCTTGAGTGGCGCCAGCACGCGCGCCCGCGGCCCCTTGCCCTTGGCTTCGAGCGTGGCGATGAAGGTGTCGAACAGCGTTCGCAGCGCCGGAATGGGCTTGAACAAGGCCAGCAGCTTGGTGCCATGGCCGTCTGCCGCGGGTGTGCAGAGATGTTCGGGCAAACGTTCGATTTCGGCGAAGCCGGCCGGGTCGCTGCTCAACTGCCCGCTCTGGAAACGCTGGCGACCAAGTTCGGCGGCGGCAGCTGCCGCGGCGGCGATGGCCCCGGCACTGGTGCCACCGATGCTGCGCAGACGAAATGCCTTGGCGATCTCGGTAATGGCCAGCGGATAGACGATGCCGCTGGTGATGCCGCCTTTCATGATCAGGTCGCATTCCCTGGCGAATACCGCCTGGCGCGAATCGTTCATCTACTGCTCCTTGTCGTCATGCCGAACGCAGGCGCGGGCATGATAACGCGGCTTTGCTGTCGTTTTGCTAGCAGGTTGCGGCGCTTCGGTAAAACGACGGTTCAGCGTTCGCCGGAGCTGGCGAGCTGTAAGGGGAGCAGAGGCGGACGTGCGGGATCTGGTTGGAGCCCAGTTGGTTACCAGCGAGTCTTCAACTGTTCTGGCCGGCACGCTTGCGCTCGTGTTGCTCCATCACATCGAGCAGGTCCTGGAGCGTATCGTCCATATGGTCGCCGGCCCTGTAACGCGACATTGCCTGGCCTGTGCTGTCGTTCACCACGGCTCTGGGGCGCTCGACAAATGTTCCGACCAGGTCGAAGGCCTCGTCCAGTATGGCGACCACTGGAACCAGAATGCGCTCTAGCTCCAGCGCATCCCGCAGATCATTCTCGGCACGCCCCTTGGAGACGATTGCCAGTTCGATATTCGGCTGTGCTTGGCACATGAAATCCATCACCGCCAGGTTGATATGGCAGTCCGGGCACCAGATCTCCGCCGCGACCAGCAGATGATACTTACCCTTGAGCTGGCCGAGCCTTTCCAGCGTCGATGCTGCAAAAGTGCCTGGCCTGCGAGCCTTCTGCGCAAAGCTGGTGGCCGATGCTTTCTCGCCCTCCAGCCCTTCACTTACGAAAGCGCTGAACTGCTTGCCTGTTGCAACGATGTCCTTGTAGCGGGTCATGATCTTTCTGCCAGCGTCAAAGCAGTTGATGGTAGTAGAGAGTGATTGCAGGGGCACGTGCTGCAGTGTCGGTTGCCAGTGGGGGGAAGCAGCTTTGGTGGGGCAGCTTTCGGCCAGGAGCAGACATCCGAGAGCATCTCCTCCTCCGGTATCGGGCATCTCGGTTCGTGCGAGCCAGAGTCGCACTATGCGAGCAGTAGCTTTTAGTTTCTTGTCCACCATTTACGGGACAGACCACTAGACCCGCCCAGCCCGGCGAAGCACCATTGTGGATCAGCACCGCAAACCACTCACTGGACTCTCCAGTGCAACTACAAGATCACCCACAGCCAGATCACAGAGCATCGAGCCATTTGCGTCCTTGTAAAGCCAAGTGTAAAGTGTCAACCACAGTGTCAAGCACAGGGGCGACCAATGGGACAGAAACTAAAAAATGCACCGGTCTTTTTTACGATCGGACAGGTGCAGCACAATCCTTTGCTTTCGCTCGGCAGCTACATCCCGCAGATTCAAGAGCGCATGCGGCTGGCTGGCTATCCAGGCTTTGAGCAATCGACCCAAGTACGTGTTGCCATCAAGGCCGCACCCGAGAACCCCGAGGAGAATGGGCTCGCACCTTCCCTTCAGAAGCATGACAGCTACGTCTTTACGGATCTGGACGGCGTCAACACCTTCATCCTTCAGGCCAATTCCATTTCATTTCAAACCACAGCCTACGACTGCTTTGAGGCGTTCTACGAGCGGTTCGAGCAAGGGTTAGGCCTACTGAATGACGTGGTTGGAGGACTGAGCTTTGTCGAGCGCCTGGGGCTGCGCTATGCGGATGCAGTAGCCCCAAAAGAGACAGAGGAGCTGAGTCAGTATCTGGCTCCTCACCTGCTTGGCCTTCCAGCCATCATGGAGGACTCGAGCTTTAATTACTCATTCGCTGAATCTCAGCTTCTTTCCGAGGACGGAGATCAAGTGATTGCTCGTGCCGTCATTCAGAACGGGCGCCTTGGTGTTCCGCCAGATATCGGTCGAGATACGCTTAAACTTCAGTCACGATTTGAGGAGATCAGCGGCCCCCACGCCACGCTCGACACTGACGGCTTCCGCGTCGAGCGTCGCCCCTATGAGATTTCAGATGTGCGCTCCAGAATGAGCGTCCTGCACGAGCTGATCGCCAGATGCTTTAAGGCATCGGTAACCGATTATGCTCGCGAAAGCTGGAATCAATGAAGGGGGCATCCATGCGCATAACTCACTCGGCCGGCGCGAATTCGCGACTGGCCAGCGGCCTGTACACAGCCCAGCGGCTAGAGCAGACGCAAATCGACACCCAAGAGCGCGCCAATTCGAAGCGCACCGCTCGGCAGAGCGTGACCGCTAACAACTCGAGCCTCATCCGCAGCTGTGGCGGGGTTGTTCTCGCTCTACTGGTGGGGACTGGCGGAGCCATGACGGCAGATTTTGTGGCTGCACGCGAAAGCAGAGGGTATCGCCTGCCGGCCATCCAATATGCAGAGCGCCGAATAAGCCCCGTCACTCAAGTTGCCAAGGCTCCCTCGGCGTCGGAAAAACTGGCTTACGTGCGCGATTCGCTTAAGGCCCCAGTAACCGACCTGGCTGCAGTCTTCGGAGTGTCTCGCCAGGCGATTTACAACTGGCAGGCAGGAGAGGCTATTTCCGCCCAGAACGAAGAGCTGCTTCAGCAGTTAGTGGATGCAACCAGCATTCTGCAGCGCGAAGGCATCACTAGCAGTAGCGCCATCAAAAGGAAGCTACCAGGGGGGATGACTCTCCTGGAGATGCTTAGGAGCGGGGAGCCTGGCGAATCTGCAGCCAGGAGTCTCGCTTCCATGATTCAGAAGGAGAGCAGGCAGCGCGAAAGCATTGCCAGACGACTAGAGCGGCGATCGCGCACAGCGATTGATCTGACTAGCGCAGGCACTCCTCATCTTGACGAACGAGCATAGAGGATGAGGTAGCAGTATGGGCAGCTGGAGCAGAGAAACTCCCTGGAGGCAGGGGCATCTTCTTCAAGCGGAAACCATTCGCGAGCTTGAGCTTGCGACCGACCTCCCGCCAGAAAAAGTTGCAGCAGTCGTCGCCACGCACGACTGCGATCTCGCCCAACTACCCAGTGGCGGAGAGCCAGTGGTGGAGGTGATTCTAGGCGTGATCCTAGATGGCGAGCCTAACGGCAGTTACACCAACTGCAAGAACCTTCGCCGACTGCACGTAGGCTACACAGCAACCAGCACAGCTATCTACGTCGAGCTTGATGCCAGCAAGCGCATTTTCATCCCCAAAGAAAACCTCAAAAACCCAAACCACGCACTCTGCGCACACCGACCCGCCAGCGAAAGCACAATGACGAGGAAAGAGCATGGAATTTTCCAGCGCTGGCTGACCGCCCGATATCGCCGATCAGCCTTTCCAGACGAGTTTGATCGCCGCCTGAAAGAAGAAACCAAGATCACCGAAAAACTTGCAAAGACATTTCGGGAGAGCGGAGCTCACATTGTTGCCGTTTTCTTCGACGTGGACTCAGGCATAGAGCAAGCCAGGCAAGGCCCAGATGACCCGTACGAGCTAGTAATCACGCTGCTATACGCAACCGACAGCGACCCCGACGCAGCCGAGGCAGCCGCCGAGTCAGCCAAAAAGACCATCCAGAGAGCATTTAATAAGCACTGCCAGATAAGGAGAGGCGAAGGAATTCACTGGCAGTGGATCGAGCTAATTGACGTCGAAGTCGTAGCTGACGAGGCACTGACGTACGCTCAATCACAGCTACTGAGCAAATGGCAGGCCGACCACATCAGCCTCCGCACCACACCAGAACAGCCAATGCTGGAAAATTGACCCAGCGAAGGCCATGGGGGCGAGAGGAAGGGTAAATAGCTGAAAAACTTGAAATTCCTGCGCACAGGCTGTTGACATCAAGCATAGCTCGTGGGAATATGCGATTTGCTGTGAAATCGTTACTAGCAGCAAAAAGCCCACAACCCGTGCTTTACCAGGGTTATGAGCTCTAAGTCGTGCATCGAAGGTTTTGCAGAACCCTAGAGCACTTTTAACTAAACCAACCTTGGAGGTCAGGTTTTTTCATTCGCGGTGAAAGATTGTACGGATAATAATTATCCGTAGCAAGCCTGCTTGACCAACGGTCTTAAGACCAAGGTGCCTCCGAGGTCTCTTTTTGGAGAGATTCTCTTATGAGTACCATGATTTGCAGACCTTTCATCACCCTTCGCAACGGGCGTCGTTTGTTTGCCCATGAGGTAGGTAAAACTGCCTTCTGCTTTGAGGTTGATGAAGTGAAGCCAGCCAAGCCCCAAGGACCTGTCCAAGGGCAACTGGAACTGGATGACGATAGTGAAGCGAGCGAAAGCTCTCTGCATTGACCTATCCAGGGTTTCATAAAGCGTCTGTACGCTACCGGAGGGGGCCCTGCCCCCTCCACCTATTCAGGCCTCGGATTTCACAATAGCAGGGCAAACGAAATTTGCACCGGCAGTGAAATCACAAGCCATTTCTCGAAAGCGAGCACAGCTCATGTGCGCTGACCAGTAGCCCACTCAGCTTCAAATCTGGCGCGAAGCTTGGCCTCATTGGCCTGGCAGACCTCCGCCATGCGCTGGGATTCGGGAATTTGGCAACGCGATGTTGGTGTGAAGTACTTGGACCAGGCCCCTTCCTTCCTCCATTGTTCTGTTGCAGCTTTCGCGTGCTCTGCCGCATGTCTACGATCTATTTCCGCCTGACGACGTGCAGCCTCCCGCCGGGCTGAGATTTCTGCGGGAGAAAGTTCGCGAGGCGCTGGTGATTGAGGAGCGAGGTTGTACTGCAGCGGTTGCTCAATGCGGGATAAAGAGCGCTCGAGTCTGTACTAGGCTCTGAATTGCCCCGGCTTTCCTAGAGACTTTTAAGCCTCAAGATGCTCTCCCGATGGCTGTGAGATCGTTCTCTTTTTCGCCAGCTCGTAGCTGCAGAGAAGGGCCGCTTTTGGCCGAAAGCAGCCTCTGACGCTTATCGCTATCAACCAGGGGCAACCCGCCCAGCTCATTTATAAAAGCTTGAAGGCGCAATGCCGAACTGCCGTCGGAACGCTGCGGCGAAGGCGCTCTGGCTCTCGTAGCCATGCTGCAGGGCGACTTGCAGCACTGGCTGGCCTTCGGCCAGGGCTTCCAGCGAGAGCAGCAGGCGCGCCTGTTGGCGCCAGCGGCCGAAGGTGATGCCGGTGCTGCCGAGAAAACGTCGGTGAAAGGTTTTCGGACTCATGGCCAGGCTATCTGCCCAATGTTCGGCGCCGTCGGTCTGCGCCGGGTTTTGCGCCAGGGCCTGGCAGACCCGGGAGATGCGTTCGTCATTCGGCCAGGGCAGGTGGAAGGGCAGCACCGGCAGGCTGCGCAGTTCGTCCAGGAGAAAACGCATCAGGCGGCCGTCTCGGCTATCCGCACTGTACTGCGCCGGCACCTGGGTGGCCGCCAGGATGAGTTCGCGCAGCAGTGGCGATACATCGATCACGCAGTTGTCTGTGGGCAACCCCTCGATGGCGTCGGGGTTGACGAACAAACTGCGCATGCGTGCAGCGCCGCGTATGCGCAACGCGTGCTCGACGCCTGCCTGCACCCACACGCCACGGGTGGGCGGTATGACCCAGCGGCCGGCCGGCGTCTCCACCACCAGCACTCCGGAAATGGCGTAGATCAATTGCGCGCGCGGGTGGCTGTGGGCGGGCACCTGATGACCGCTGGGGTAGTCGACCGAGACGCCGGTGACCGGCATTGCCAGAGATTCATAGGGCAGGTGGCTGTGGTCGACCATGGGCGTATCCAGATGTGCGGGTTGGCCAGCTTAGCTGCGGTAGTGACCATTTGGCGACAACGACGGACCATTTGTCGTGCGTGGTCGGTTTTCTGCCTGCCTATGCTGGGCCCCTGTCTGACCGGAACGGCGCCATGAACCTTCTGCTGCCCTTGCTAACGCTACTCGTCCTGAGCTTCGGCCGGGGTCTGTCGCCGCATGTGTGGCGCCGACTTGCGATCTCCCCCAGATCCCGGCCTTGAACAGCCCGCCAGAGCGGGCAGGGGAGATCGGCATTGTCCGCTCTCCCGTTCGAGGTTCGCCCCATGCTGCGCAATCCGCAAACCAAGTACCGTGCTTTTCCCTCCATAGACCTGCCCAATCGCCGCTGGCCTTCGCGTCAGATCACCCAGGCCCCGGTGTGGCTGTCCACCGACCTGCGTGATGGTAACCAGGCGCTGTTCGAGCCAATGAACCGAGAGCGCAAGTTGCGCCTGTTCGGCGAGCTGGTGCGCCTCGGTTTCAAGGAAATCGAGGTCGGTTTCCCGGCCGCCTCGCGCACCGACTTCGAGATCATCCGCCAACTCATCGATGACGGTGGTATTCCCGGTGACGTCACGCCGATGGTCATGACCCAGCTGCGCAAGGACCTGATCGAGGAGACCGTACGAGCCGTGGCCGGCGCACGGCGGGTGATCGTGCACCTGTACAACGCCATCGCACCGGTGTGGCGGCGGGTGGTGTTCGGCCTGTCGGTGGACGAAGTGGAGCAGCTGGTGGTGCGCCACGTGCAATTGCTCAAGGAAAAGGTGGCGGCGCACCCGCAGACGGAGTGGGTGCTGCAGTACTCCCCGGAGACCTTCTGCATGGCCGAGCTGGAGGTGTCGCTGCGCATGTGCAACGCCGCCATTCGCACCTGGGATGCCGGCCCCGGCCGGCCGATCATCATCAACCTGCCGACTACGGTGGAAGTGGCGACGCCGAACTTGTTCGTCGACCAGATCGAATGGATGCACGAGCGCCTGGAGCGCCGTGAGCATGTGGTGCTCTCGGTTCATCCGCACAACGACCGCGGCACCGGTGTGGCCTGTGCCGAGCAGGCGCTGCTGGCCGGCGCCCAGCGGGTGGAGGGCTGCCTGTTCGGCAATGGTGAGCGCAGCGGCAACCTCGACTTGGTCACTCTCGCACTGAATCTCTATACCCACGGCGTCGATCCGCGCCTCGATTTTTCCGATATTGCTGGCGTGGCTCGGGTAGCCGAGATGTGCACCGGGCTGCCGATACACCCGCGCCATCCCTACGTCGGCGATCTGGTGTTCACCGCCTTTTCCGGCTCGCATCAGGATGCCATCGCCAAAGGGTTCGCGGCGCAGGACCCGGAGGGGTTCTGGGAGGTGCCTTACCTGCCAATCGACCCGCAAGACCTGGGGCGCACCTACGACAGTATCGTGCGGGTCAACAGCCAGTCGGGCAAAGGCGGCATCGCCTACCTGCTGCAGCGCGACCACGGCGTGTCGATGCCGCGGCGGATGCAGGTCGAGTTCAGCGCCATCGTGCAGAAAATGGCCGACAGCAGCGAAACCGAACTGGCGAGCACCGAGCTCTGGGCACTGTTCCAGCGTCACTACCTGGCGCCCGCGCGCCCAGGAGGCGAACTGGTCTATCTCGGTCACCAGCTGTTCGAGGACGATGCCGGCCAGGGTGTGATGCTGGAGATCGAGCTGCCCAACGGTCGCCGACGGCAGTTGCAGGGCATCGGTAACGGTCCTATCGACGCCGCCGTCTCTGCACTCGGTCTGCCCATCCGCGTCGACAGCTACGAGGAGCGCAGCATGGGCGGCGGTGCCTCCGCCAATGCTCTGGCACTGGTCGAGGTGGCCTGGCCGGGCGTGGCCGGCTCGCGCTTCGGTGCCGGCAGCCACGCGAACATCGTCGTCGCCTCGATCCAGGCTTTGCTGGTCGCGGTGTCGCGTTTCGATGACGGTCTGGTGCAGTTGCTCGAGTGAGATCGCGTCTGTCGCCTCCAAGGCCTGGACTGCTGGCGTAGAGCGACCTGCTCTGCATCTGCCTCACCCGATGCGCCTAGCGGCCGTAAGCATTATCCGGTGGAGGGCTTTCGGCTTGGGCATCCTGCTTCGCTCTACGTCCTGCATCCCCGCAGTGGTAACTGCGACAGGCGCTCGGCGCTGAAGCCACTTGCATGCCCGCGATGGGCTACAGCGCCTGGCCGAGCAAAAACTTGCTGAGAAACTGTCGCGTGCGTTCGTGCTGCGGTGCGGTGAGCAGGACCTTGGCCGGGCCCTGTTCGACGATGTGCCCCTGGTCGATGAAGATCGCCCGATCCGCCACATCACGGGCGAAGGCCATTTCGTGGGTGACGATGACCATGGTGCGCTTTTCCTCGGCCAGATCACGGATGGTGGTCAGCACTTCGCCTACCAGCTCAGGGTCGAGAGCCGAGGTGGGTTCGTCGAAGAGAATCACCTGAGGGCGCATGGCCAGAGCGCGGGCGATGGCCACGCGCTGCTGCTGGCCGCCGGAGAGACGCTTGGGGTAGGCGTCCTCCTTGCCGCTGAGGCCCACCTTGGCGAACAGCGCGCGGGCATGAGCGAGTGCCTCGTCACGCGGCTCCTTCTTCACCTGCACCGGGCCTTCGATGACGTTTTCCAGCGCCGTGCGATGGGGGAAGAGGTTGAAGTTCTGGAACACGAAGCCGGCCTGCTGGCGCAGTTGGCGGATCAGTTTCTGCTGACCCTTGAGCGGCTTATCCGCATCGATATGGATATCGCCCACGGTGATCTGCCCGCTGCTGGGCTCTTCCAGCAGGTTGAGGCAGCGCAGCAGGGTGGTCTTGCCCGAGCCACTGGGACCGATGATGGCGACGACTTCGCCGGCGGCGACGTCCAGGTCGATGCCCTGGAGTACCTCATTGGTGCCGAAGGCTTTTCGCAAATTGCGCACGGATATCATCAGTCGTCCTGCTCGTGCCGGTTGACCCTGGCCTCCAGGCGCGCCTGGAAGTGCGCAAGGATGCTGGCCAGCGCCCAGTAGATCAGCGCGGCTGCCAGGTACATGGTGAAGATCTCGAAGGTGCGCGCGGTGATCAACTGCGCCTGACGGAACAGTTCCGGCACCTGGATGGTGGCGGCCAGGGCGGTGTCCTTGACTAGCGAAATGAAGCTGTTGCCCAACGGCGGCAGGGCGGTGCGCGCCGCCTGCGGCAGGATGGCCCGGTACAGCGTCTGCGCCTTGCTCATGCCGATGCTGGCGGCAGCTTCCCACTGGCCACGATCGATGGAGGCGATCGCGGCGCGGAGAATCTCCGAGGTGTAGGCGGCCATGTTCAGCGAGAAGCCGATCAGTGCGGCCGGTAGCGGGTCGAGCTGGATACCCAGTTGCGGCAGGCCGTAGTAGATCAGAAACAGCTGCACCAGCAGTGGTGTGCCGCGGAAGAAGGACACGTACAACCGTGTAAGCCAGCGCAGCGGCGCTGGTCCGTACAGGCGTCCGATAGCGAGGGCGAAGCCCAGCAGCAGGCCGAAGAACATGCCGCCCAGGCTGAGTATGACCGTGAAATAGGCGCCCTTGAGCAGAAAGGGCGCGGACTCCAGAGCCAGCTGCAGGGCGGATTCGATCATCGGGTGACGTCAGCCTTGAACCATTTCTCGGACAGTTGCTTGAGGGTGCCGTCGGCGCTCAGCTTGGCCAGGGCCTCGTCGATGGCGGCGAGCAGTTCGGGGTTGCCCTTGCGCAGGGCGATGCCGGCTTCCAGGCGAGAGAAGGCATCGCCGGCCACGGCCAGGCGACCACCGGTTTTCTCGACCATCTCGAAGGCGGCCAGGCGATCCACCAGGATTACGTCGATGCGGCCGACATTGAGGTCCTGGAACTTGGTCGGATCGTCGTCGTAGGTGCGGATGTCGGCCTGCGGCACGTTTTCCTTCAACCACTGCTCGTAGTTGGTGCCCAGGCCCACGCCGACTTTCTTGCCGGCCAGGTCCTGCGCGCTCTTGATGCTGTCGCCATCGGCCTTGCGGGTCAGCGCCTGGATGCCGGAGACAGTGTAGGGGGTGGAGAAATCGTATTTCTGCTTGCGCTCGTCGGAGATGGTCACCTGGTTGATCACCACGTCCAGGCGCTTGGATTCCAGCGCGGCGAGGATGCCGTCCCACTTGGTCGGCTGGAACTCGGCCTTGACCCCCATTTCCTTGGCCAGCGCTTCGGCCAGTTCCACCTCGAAGCCGGTCAGCTTGCCGTTGGCGTCCTGGTAGTTGAAGGGCGGGTAAGTGCCCTCCAGGCCGACCTTGATGGCGCCACGGGCCTTTATGTCATCGAGCAGGTCCGCAGCGAAGCTCGGCGCGCTGAGGCTGGCACCGAGCACCAGGGCCAGGCTGCCGAAAAGGAAATGGCGACGCAGAGTTGAGACGTTCATGGTGACCTCGTGCAGGAAGAAGATTGCGCCACTCTAGGCGGAAATTTTTATGCCGCTAAATAATTAAAAGTTACTCATTTATTCGTTTTTCTTGTAGGCGAACAGGGCAGGTGAGCCACCCGTATGCAGAAACAGCAGCGGCCCGTTGCCGGGGAAGGCGCCTCGTTCGAGCCCGTCGAGCAATCCGGCGAAGGCTTTGCCAGTGTAGACCGGGTCGAGCAGTATCGCTTCCAGGCTGGCCAGCAGGCGGATGGCCTGCAGAGCACCAGCATTGGCTTCGCCGTAGCGTGGCGCGAAATAGGCGTCCCACAGCTCCAGGTTCAATCCGTGTGGCACGTCTACACCCAGCAGTTCAGCCGTGCGCTGCAGTAGACCTTCGACCTTGGGCTTTTGTGCCGCCTCGCTGCGCGAAACGGTGACGCCGATCACGCGCGTGCCCGGGCGTGCCGCCTCCAGCGCCAGGGCCAGCCCGGCGTGGGTGCCGGCGCTGCCGGAGGCCAGCACCACGGCGGCGAAATCCTGGCCGCTGGCGGCGATCTGTTCGGCCAGCTCAAGCCCACCGCGCACATAGCCGAGCGCGCCCAGGGCATTGGAACCTCCTATGGGCACTGGGTACGGTCGTCGTCCGGCAGCGCGCAGCCGTTGGCAGGCGGCCTCCAGTAACTGGTCGGCATCATCCAGGTTGGCGACGTTTTCCACTTCGGCGCCGAACAGATCCAGCAGCAGGCGGTTGCCGTTCTGCAGATAGTCGGTGCTGTGGCTGTCGATGGGATTTTCCAGCAGCGCCAGGCAGCCGAGGCCCAGTTGCGCGGCTACGGCCGCAGTCTGGCGCACATGGTTGGACTGGATAGCGCCGGCGGTGACCAGCACGTCGGCGCCCTTGGCCTGCGCATCGGCGGCGAGGTATTCCAGCTTGCGCGCCTTGTTGCCACCCAGCGCCAGCGGCGTGAGGTCGTCGCGCTTGATCCAGACCTCCCTGCCCAGATGCTGGGACAATCGCGGCAGATGTTGCAGAACGGTGGCTTGGGGAATCAGCGGCAGGCGAGGGAAGTGGGCGAGGGCGGCGGTAAGCATGGAGCCTCCTGAGAGAGAAGGCCATCTACTCTCGGTCGCAGAGAGGATGGCTCACAAGCAAAAACAGATTTTGATTTCGGATATAAGAAAATAACTAATAAGTATTTTGTGGAATAAATATTTCTTCATACTGTCGCGCTCAGCCCGCCATATCCGTTGGGCATCTGCCAAGCGCGCCGGCCTGTCGATCCAGCCGGCGCCATGAACCGAGAACAAGGACATCATGAAAAAGACCCTGTTGTTGACTGCCCTGACCGCTGCTCTGACTGCCTCCCTGGCCCACGCCGGCGAGAAACTGAGCGTAGCCGCCACGCCGGTACCGCACGCTGAAATCCTCGAACTGATCAAGCCCGAGCTGGCCAAGCAGGGCGTGGATCTGGAGATCAAGGTCTTTACCGACTACGTACAACCCAACCTGCAGGTCAGCCAGAAGAACCTGGATGCCAACTACTTCCAGACCAAACCGTACCTGGACAGCTTCAACGCCCAGCGCGGTACCGAGCTGGTGATCGTGCAGGGCGTACACGTCGAACCCTTCGGCGCGTACTCGACCAAGTACAAGTCGCTCGATGAACTGCCGAATGGTGCCACCATCGCCATTCCCAACGACGTCAGCACCACTGGCCGTGCTCTGCTGCTGTTGCAGAAAGCCGGTTTGCTGAGCCTCAAGGATCCCAATAGCGCGCAATCGTTGCCGCGTGACATCGTCGATAACCCGCGCAACTTCAAGTTCCGCGAGCTGGAGGCAGCCACCGTGCCGCGCGTGCTGAATCAGGTCGACCTGGCCCTGATCAACACCAACTACGCGCTGGAAGCCAAGCTCAATCCCAAGCGCGATGCGCTGGCGATCGAAGGCAGCGACTCGCCTTACGTCAATTACCTGGTGGCCCGCCCGGATAATCAGAACAGCGAGGCGATCAAGAAGCTGTCTGCTGCCCTGACCGGTCCGCAGGTGAAGGCGTTCATCGAGAAACGTTACGAAGGTGCGGTGTTGCCAGCCTTCTGAATCGATCCACCTGGTGGCTCTTGCTGTGTCGCTGCTGCCCACCGTGGAACGTCGTAATGAACCTGTGCCAACGGGTTTGCGTTGACGCCGAGCTGGCCTGACCGGCTCGGCGTTCTTTTATGAGCGCCAGGCCGCGCTCACAGGCTGAAATAGTTGCTGCAGGCACCGCGAATATTGTCGTGATAGTCGAAGCGCTGGACGATCTTGTTCTGGTCGATGTCCATCATCACCGAGCAGCTGTAATGGCGGGTGCGCGTCGAATATTCGTTGTAGCGGTACCAGCCGCCTGGGCCGGGGGTGACGTAACTGGCCGAAAGTTCTTCCCAGCTCCGATTCCAGTTATCGAACCACAGGTATTGCTGGCGGCCGTCGCCGAGGTCCTTGATGACGTGCGGGTCACCATACTGGGCGATGGCCTCCGAGGCTGGCTTGCCGGGCCAGGAGTTCTTCGCCATCAGACCGGGGATGTTGGGGATGGCCCGCTCCATGGGGCTACCGACGCAACCGGCGAGAATCAGGCCGGTAAGCAGTGGCAAAATCTGAAGAGCCTTGCTCGACATGGAACCTCCTTGTACTCGATTGAGCTGTGAGTGAAGCCCTGACACTCGCGCAGCCGAAACCGAAAGCAGAACCGCAGCGAACCGGGCAAGCAGCGATAATGGGCCGAATTTGTCGTCATGTGGCCCTGGCCCGACAAACTGCACTGTGGGCTGACGATGCCGACTGGCGGGCAGGACAAACCTGATCCACCGTCGGGTACTTCGCGAACGACTGGAAGGCAGATTGCCTTGGCTGACGCTATGCGCCACGTTTCACAGGCTTGAATAGCCAAGCCAGAATACATTCTGGAATGCTGAGGGAAGTGAGGGCGCGATATGGGCGCCGATCCATCGGCCTGTTGCTACCTCTCACTTTGCGCGAATCCATGGTCACTACCGTCATCCTCGGCATGCTTTGCGTGCACCTGCTGTGCTTTTCCGTGATGTTCCTGCTGATCAGCAGGCGGCTGAACGGCAAGACAATGGGCATGGAAGTCTTTGCGCTGGGCAACCTTCTGCTCGGGCTCGCCTATATCCTGCAGTTGCTCGACGGCCCACCGGACTGGGGGCCGATGAGCCTGGTCAACCATACGCTGACGCTTGGCGCTCCTGTCGCCTACGTTCTGGGTGCGATGCGCTTTTTCGATCGCCCGACGCCGGTGTTGCGGCCGCTGATCATACTGCTGGTCGTCTATAGCCTGGTACAGGTTCTGGTGCAGTGGCTGCTCGGTTCCGCAGCACGCCATGCGCTGCTGGCCGGCCTCTGCGCGTTGCTCTTTCTGGCCATGACGGCAGCCGTTCTCTACGGAAGACGAAGCTTTGCCAGGGACCTGCGTGTCGAGATGGTGGTGTTCGCGGTGCTGATCGGTGGGGTCGGCGTGCTCAATGCCGTTAAGTTCGCGATGATCGTCAATGGCGGAATGGCGGCGCTGGACATGAACAGCGGCTTCCAGAAGGTTTTCTATATCTACATGTCGTTCCTGGCGACCGTGTTGCCACCCTGTGCGGTGTGGCTGGTGCTGCGCCGGCTGACCGATGAACTGCGCCGCCTGGCGGCTCACGACCCGCTGACCTGCTTGCTCAACCGGCGTGGGCTGCTGGACGCCCTGGACGCGCAATTTCGCCTACGCATGACCGGCCCGGCGTACCTGCTGATCATCGATATCGATCACTTCAAGCAGATCAATGACAGCCACGGCCACAAGGTCGGCGACCTGGTTCTGTGTCATATCGCCGACGTGCTTACCTGCAGCGCCCGCCAGGGCGATCTGATCTGTCGCCTGGGCGGAGAGGAGTTCGTGGTCATCGCGCTGGAGACGGATGAGACTGGCGTCGTGCAACTGGCGGAGCGCATGCGCGCCGCGATCGAGCAGAGCGAGGTGCCGGGTGCCAGCCAGGGGCACGTGATCCGCTGCACGGCAACCATCGGCGTATCGGATCGTTTCAACGCTGCGCAAGCGTTCGACCAGGCCTTGCAGCGCGCTGATGCGGCGCTGTACCGGGGCAAAACGGCGGGGCGCAATCGGGTCGAGCGGGCGTAGACGGCCGAGGCGTGACGGTCGGCCAGGCCGGGCTTTTACGTCTCAGCCCCGGGCTCCGGTGCGCCTGGCGTGTCGGCAGGCCGCGCGTTCAGTTCTTCGTCGGCCGCTTGGCGCACCGTGGTTCTAGGGTAAAGGTCTGCGACGCATCCACCGCGCCCAGATGCTCCAGGGTGCGGCGCCCGATCAGCACGGGGTAGATCATCTTGTCGCGGTCGTTGAGCGAGAACTGCTCGTCGTAGACCTGATCGCCAATGCACATCTGCATCGACACCACGGGGCGTCGCTCGGCGCCGCCGGCCCCGCGCACCTTGATATTGCGCTCGACCTGACGTTCGAAGGGAATATTCACCGACTTGCCGGTGTCGCTGTCCTTGAGCTGGACCTTGAAACGCACCCACTTCTCGCCATCGCGCTCGAAACGTTCGAGGTCCCTGGCGTCCATGGACGAGGTGAGGGCGCCGGTATCCAGCTTCATCTTCACCGATACCCGTTCGGGCAGCAGCAGGCCTTCTTCCACCCAACCCAGAATCCTGGGCTTGTCGGCAGCCGTTGCAGCGAAGGGAGCGGCCAGAAGTACGAGGATGATGGCGGCGATACGTTGAACGACCGAAAGGGTCATGGCGAGGACCTCTGGCAAATGGGCAGGAGTGTTTCGCCGCGCGCCATCGAGTCGTTGAAGCGCAAGAATGGCGGCAACGGTTCACCATCATTCAGGCAAGCTGATCGCGGCTTCGTTCGGCTGATACCTGCGAGGCTGGCCGCGCAAATCGCTCAGACGTTCCCGGCGAGCACTCTGGCGCGGGCGTGACAGGTTCGTACGGCTTGGCGAATAATCCATGCCTTACCCGTCCAGCAGCCAGAGACCGCCATGAGCGCCACGCTTCCGCCCCTCGTCCTGTCCATTCAGTCGCATGTCGCCTGGGGCCACGTCGGCAACGCCGCCGCGGTATTTCCCTTGCAGCGCCTCGGCTTCGAGGTGCTACCGATTCACACCGTGCAGTTCTCCAACCACACCGGCTATGGCCAGTTCCGCGGCCAGGTGTTCGGCGCGGAGCACGTGCGCGAAGTGTTGCTCGGATTGCGTGAGCGTGGCGTGCTGCCGCGGCTGTCGGCCGTGCTTTCCGGTTACCTGGGCGATGCCGATACAGGGCGGGTGATTCTCGAGGCGGTGGGCGAGATTCGCCAGCACAACCCGGCAGTGCGTTACCTGTGCGACCCGGTGATGGGCGACGTCGGGCGCGGCCTGTTCGTCAATCCGGCGATTCCCGACTTCCTGCGTGACCAGGCGATTCCCTTCGCCAACATCATCACGCCCAACCAGTTCGAGTTCGAACTGCTCACCGGCTCGAAACCGGCCAATCTGCAGGAGGCGGTAAAGATCGCCAGGCAGTTGCGGGGTCGCGGGCCGGACGTGGTGATCGTGACCAGCCTGGCGACGCCGGACATCGCTGACAGCGAACTCGGTACGCTGGCGGTGAACGGTGAGGGCGCCTGGCTGGTGACCACGCCGCGCCTGGCACTGCACCCCTTGCCCAACGGCATGGGCGATGTGTTCTCGGCTACGCTGCTCGGTCGGCTGCTGGCTGGCCAGGCGCTACCGCAAGCACTGGAATTGGCGACGGCCACGCTCTACGCCCTGGTCGGGCATACCGAAGATGGCGCCCGCGACCTGCCGCTGGTGACCGCGCAGGAGCAGATCGTGGCGCCGGCCAGGCGTTTCGTCGCGCAAACTCTGGGGTGAATCGCGTTCGTCGGAACAGAGGTGATTTCAATGTGATATCACCGTATTCTTGCCACCTGCGGTCCCCAGTCGAACCGGTGACCGCGTCTACGGATGGATATTGACCTTCAACCTCAGCAGGCCATCTTCACCGTAGACCCCTTGTCATGCCGTTTACTCGAATTCTTGCCTACTGCCTGGCGGGCGTGCTGTGCGCGGCTGCCAATCCCTCACTCGCTGAACAGATCAGCGGGCAGTTGCATATCAGCCTGACCATTCTCAAACGCTGCGAGATCGTTGCTCGAAGCGATGCGGCGAGCGTGTATCTGAGCGGCCATAGCTGCGAGCACTCGGCCTATCAGGTGCGCGATGACCAGGGACGTGCCCTGGCGTTGAGCCAGGACGGTCAGACGGCCTCGCTGCCCGTGAAGTCCATCGAGCAGGAAGGCTCGACGCTGGTGGTCTACTGGTGACGCCTCAATAGTTGATGATCAGCAGAACGTTGTCCGTGTACACCCCCACCGGGGCATTGGGCTGTCCAGGGTCGAGAATCGCCTGGTAGGTGAAAGTCTGCGAATTGCCCGTGCCGCTGGCCGTAAGTGGCGAGGCGGGGTTCCAGATCAGGCTGCTGGCGTTGTGGTAGAGGTTGTAGCGGATGTAATTGCTGCCGCTGCGCAATCGTCGCCAAGGCGCCTGATAGTTCTGGCCGTTGTCGAAGGTCAGCGTGTAGCCCTCGGTGGCGGTGCAGGTGACGGCGAAGGTGCGCTGCTGTGTGCTGAACTGGCTGATCAGCGCCTGGGCGCCGAAGTCCACGTTGGGCAACGTGTCGATGCGGCAGGCCTTGCTGACCACCAGTGTGATGGTCAGGGTCGCGAGCGAGCCGGTGCCCCAATTGGTGGGAGCGCCACAGATCAGCAGCGGGCAACTCTGCGTCACTCCGGGGCTGCGGCTCCAGTTGCAGAGATTGATGAGTCCGATGGTGCAAATCGCCCAATCCCAACGCAGAGTAACGGTCGCAGTGTAGGTGCCCGCCGGCACGTTCGGGCCTGGGTTGGTGCGGAAGTACAGGCCGATGGCGCTGGAGCTGCCGCCAAGGGCCAGAAGGTTGATTGCGCCAAGCTGCTGTGGCTGACCTGCAACCAGAGCCTGGTTGTAACCGGAGTCCTGATAAACCTGAAAGGGAACCTGGTTGCCCTGACCGTCCCGCAGGACCAGGCTGCCGGCATTTTGCAGAGTGACCCTGACATAAGCGGCAGTCAGCAACTGAAGTACCCCAGGGCAGGACAGGCCTGCCCCGGCCGCGGCGAATTGTGGGTTGGTGCGCAGGCTCAGGGAGTTGGTGGTGCCCAGGTTGACCGAGGCCCCGTAGGTGTTGCAGGCATGCGTGGTGGTACTGGCCAGGGCGCTGCACAGCAACAGGGCGAAGGCCACCCAGCGGATCATGGCTGGTCCTCCCGTTGCAGGCAGGCGAGGGGGCCGATCACCGCCATCTCCACAGCGCTGTCGTCCAGCGAGAAGCGGCTGCTGCAGCGGCTACCATCGGCCAGGCTCACCTCGAGCTGGTTCTCCCTGGACAGTCCTTCGAAGTACAACTGGCCATCCCAGCCGATGTAGGTGCGTTGGCCGCTGGGTTTATGCAATACCTGGGTGCCGCGTGGCAGCGGTTGCCCCAGGCTGTCGACCAGCTGGATGCTGGCCGACAGGCTCATCTCCATGGGGAAGGCGAGCAGAGCGCCGCTGCCCTGGTGCACGGCGATGCGTTTCTGCGTCTCGGCAAGTTGCAGGTTGCTCGGCAGCTCCAGCAGGTCGACTTCGTATTGGCCGGGGTAGTAGGACGGCACCCAGGGCACCAGCAGGTAGCCAGCCGAATCGGTGCGGCCGAGCAGTTGATGCTCGTAGCGTACCGGCACCTCCGAGTAACCCTCGGTACTGACCAGGACGAAGGCGTCGTCGATGCGGTTGCTGGCGAACATCTGTCCTTGCATGGCCACCAGCGAGCCGCTGACACCGCCCCAGTGGGTGGTGATTCCATCGTTCTGGTAGGCACCGGCCTGCACCTGGGCGTGCTGGGTGCGCCAGGTCAGGTCAGCCTGGCGATATTCGCTCTCGCCGCCGGCATAGCCCAGGTTCCAACCCAGGCCTCCGTCGCTGGGGGCGTTGCGGCTGTAGTTGGCGCGCACGCGCTGGTTGCCATTGCTGTCGCGTTCGACGCCGGTGGTGAAGGTCGAACGGAGGTCGAACGGGATGACCAGTTGCGCCTGGACGGCGTGCGAGCCGTCGTCCAGCTGGCGATTGAACGACAGATAAAAGCTGGCATTGCCCCACAGGCTGCGCGACCAGGACAGATTGAGCAGGCGCGTGCGCCGCCCGCTGTGCTCCTCGCTGGCGAAGTAGCCCACGCCGAACGAGCCGAGATCTTCGGGACTGAAGCTGAAAGTCAACTGGTCGAGGATCTTGCTCAGCGGGCCGCCGGACAGGTCGCTGTCCAACGCCTGGGCGACGCTCAGGTCGGCGTAGTCCGAGGTGCGCTGGATACGCTGCGCGGTGATGCCGAAGCGGCGCGCATAGTAGCTGTAGCCCAGGCTGTATTGCTGGACATTGCCGATACCACTGCTCTGGCTCACCGAGCCGGTCACGGTCCCCATGAGGCCGAGTCCCAGCGTCGTACCGACTCCGGCCTGCTTCAGGCCCGCGCCACCTTCGGCGTGGCCTTCCAGGGTCAGGCTGTCGGTGAGCCCGTAGCGCGCGCTGCCGCTGCCCACCAAGCTGCCGTAGGCGAAGTCTTCCTCACCATAGTTCTGGCGCAATTTGCCCAGCGACAGGGAAAAGTCCGAGAGCCCCTGGCGCAGCAGGGTATCGGTCACGTAGAACGGGACCGTGGTCGACACCTGGCGTCCCAGCACATCGGTGGTCACTAGCGTCGCAGTGCCCGAACCGCTGATATAGGGCACCGTATTCAGGGTGAAGGGGCCGGGGCGCAGGTCCTGCTGGCCAATGCGCGCGTCGTCGATGAAAAGGTCCACGGTGCTGGGCACCGCGGCGTCGCCGTCGAAGCGCGGCAGGGGATAGGTGATCAGGTCCGGGCGCAACGAGAAGTTGCGAGACACCTGCAGCCCGCCCATGCGCACCGCGCTGTTCCAGGTCAGCGCCCCGCTGATCAGGTCGCCACCGCTGAAGCTGAGCATGCGCTGCTGGTCGTTGAACCGCCAGGTGGTGTCGTAGCGGGTGTAGCCGTCGCGGTAGCCCGGCTCGGAAAAGCTGTGACGATAGACCCCGGTATTGGAGATCGTGCCGAAGCCGTCGAATACCCGCTGTTCAAGCCAGGTATTGGCGTAGTGGCCGGCGTTCTCGGTGTGGTTGTAGTAGAGGTCGTAATTGAACAGCGCGCCGAAGGCACTTTGCGCCTGCATGGGCTCGTTCAGGCTGGTGGGGCCGAAACGCTGATGGGGCAACCATTCGCTGGGCAGGGTGAGCAGCAGGCGCTGATTGTCCTGCTGGTATTCGCTTTCGAGGGCGTCGATGCTGTCCAGGGCGACCCAGGGGTTGGTCTGCTCCGGCAGGCGCACGCCAGCGGCAAGCAGGTCGTCGCGCTGGGCAAAGAGCCGGCCTTGGTACTCTCTCACTTCCACCACCTTGCCACTGGACAGTTCATTGATGATCAACTCCAGGTAGAGCGGTTGAGCTTGGGCGAACTGCTCCTGATCATTGCCATGAGCCGGCTGGCCCGACAGCACGGCGGCCAGTAGCCACAACGCCAGCGACTTATTCAGAGTCCAGCGTCTGCGCTTGCCGGCTTTCGTTGATTCGCGCCTGCACACGACCACCCCGTACACCTGCTGGCAACGGCCAGCGCATCTGTGCGTCAGGCAGCACGTAGCCGAGCAAACCTTCGGCCAGTGGCTGGCGGCCGCTGTCGCGCAGCAAGTCGACCTGGGACAGGCGGGCCGGGGCGGGGCCGATATTGCGCAGGTAGAGGAAGGCACCGTCGCTGTCAGCGACGACTCGGTAGCGTAAATCGGGGGCCAGTGGCTGGCCCTGGCCGGGCGTCTCTCGCGCACCGTCATCCAGGTAGGCCCCAGGGCCCACCACGAAAAGCGGCACCGAGTAGCGCATCTGGAATTGCACGCCCATCTGTGACGGGCGCGATTGCGGTGGCAGCATTTCGTCTACCAGCACTCGATAGGTGCGTAGAGTCCCGGCGCTCGGAGGCTCCAGGTTGACCAGTCGCACCAGTTGCCGCTTGCCCGGTTGCAGTGTGGCCATGGGTGGGCTGCCGACGACCTGCTTTTGCGCTGTCAGACGATCTTCGAAACCCTCCTGTTCCCAGGCCAGCACCCGAACCTGCAAGTCCACCGGCTCCTGGCCACGGTTTTCCAACCAGAGCGCGGCTGATTTCTGACGATCGGCCTCGATCAGAGGATTGATTGGCCATATCAGGATGGAGCTGGCGGCCTGCAAGGCCAGGCTCGCCAGGCTCAGGGGGAGAGCCAGGCAGCAGGCGAAGAGGGTCGATGTCCTCATGGGTCAATAACTCACTGTCACGGTGATGGTGTCGGTGTAGATGCCGGCCGACGGCATCGGGCTGACGCTGAACAGGCGTGCGTAGACCGTGAAGGTCTGGGTGGCGCCGCCGGCGGGAAAGTTGATGCTCATGCGCGTACCGCCGTTGCTGCCGTTGCCCCAGATGACGCTGCGCGCGGCGTCCTGGTACAGCTGGTAGCGCAGGCGTTCGGCACCGCGTGCCAGGTATCGCCCGCCCCCGACGCTGCTGGCGTTGAGGCCGGCGTTGAGCGACAGGATGACGGCTGTACCGGGGGAGACTGCAGCACGATGGAGCCGTTGCCCGGTGTGCTGGCGGTATCCAGATTGGCGGGTAGGGTGCTGATCTGGCCGAACGATATGTTGCCGAAGGTGGTGGCGTCGCTGCCGCCGGTCCCCAGCAGGCAGCCCGGTACGATTTCGGCTCGTAGCTGGAAGCTCTGGCTGACGATCTGGTCGTTGACGCCCGTGTCGCCGTGGGCGGGTAGGGTGGGCATGACCCAGGTAGTCAGGCAGAGCAGGCCGGAGATGCCAAGTGATCGGACTCGGCACGGCATCACCAACTCACCGTGATGGTCAGGGTGTCACTGTAGCTGCCGGGCGGTGGAGCGCTCTGCGCCGGCACGCGCGCGTAAACCGGCAGCCACTGGTCCTGGCCGTTGCCTACCGCGCTGACGCCTGTGCTGTCGTCCCAGATGGTGGTGTAGTCGGCGCTGGTGTAGAGGTTGTAGGTGAGCACGGCCGAACCCGGTCCGGTCATCTGCCGATTGTTGGTAGTGCCGCTGTGTCCGGCATTGATCAGCACACGGTAGGGAATGTTCTGCTGGCAGTTGACACGCAGGGCACCGGCTCCAGGCTGGCCTACGCGAGTGATCAGGTTATCGAGTCTGACATGGGTGCCAAAATCCAGTGTGCCGAAGCTGAGCCCCGAGCCACTGCTGCTTCCTGCCTGGCAGGCGGGTAGTACCTCGACGTTCAGGCCGATGGTAGCGGTCTTGTCGACCGCGTGCAGAAGGGGCGGAGCCAGCACTAGAAGAAGGGCGAGCAGGCGCTGCATGACGTGTCTTCCCTGGTAAGCCTTAGATCCTCTTGAGCGGAGCGAAGGGAGTTACCAGGTGATGGTGACCTGCACGGTGTCGCTGTAGGTGCCTGGAGCTGGCGTGGGCTGTGGTGGCACCCGACCGAAGACGATCACCTCCTGATCGGTGCCGTTGCCTGTGCCCGAGAGCGCCGTGCCGGTGGCACCGCCGTCGCCCCAGAGTTGGGTGCGGCCGGCGTCCTGATACAGGTTATAACTGACGAAGGAACCCGCGTTGACCATGCGGCGCTGAGAGCCAGTGGCGTTTTGCCCCGAGCTCAGGGCAATGCTGTAGTCAGTACCATCGCTGCATTGCAGGCCGAATGAGCTGCCACCAGCGCTGCCGAAGGAGCGGCCGTCGATCAGGTTGGTGAGGTCGTTGTAATCGCCGAACGATATGGAACCGAAGGTGTTGGCCGAGCCGTCGCTTGAGCCGTTGGTTACGGTACAACCGCTGCCGATGGTGATCTGAACGTTCAGTTGGCCTTGCAATTGGCCGGCTGAAAAGGCGGGTGCTGACATTAGGGTAAAGGCCAGCGCGGCGGTTCCCGTAACAGACTTCATCGGGTGACTTCCTTGAAGATGGAGTTACTTGGACCATAGTTGTTCAGCCGTTTCGCAGCCTTCAAAGTGTCATTTTAATGACGATCCAGTCGTGTGCTCCGTTCTATTTGCTAACTTTAAGACCTACAAAGAAAAAAATATCCTCTGTAAGAAATCTATGAAAACCGGGAATAGTCAATTTCTTACACGTTTTTAAGATATGGCCATTGCCGGGCATCAAGCGAAGCGCTCTGGCCAAAGCGCGTCAGATTTTGCTCACCCCGGCGATTACCGGCGTGCCGCTCAGCGGGTCGCGCAGCAGCGTGCAGCTCACGCCATACAGGCGCTCGACCAGCTCCGACGTGACGATCTCATCGGGGCGGCCGCTGGCAACGATCTTTCCCTGATGCATGGCGATCAGATGATCGGCGTAGCGGCAGGCGCTGGACAGGTCATGCACCACCATGACGATGGTCTCGCCGATCGCCGCCAACTGGCGGATCAGCTCGAACACTTCGATCTGGTGGCCCAGGTCCAGCGCCGAGGTGGGTTCGTCGAGCAACAGCAGAGGCGTGGCCTGAGCGATGGCCATGGCGATCCAGGCGCGCTGGCGCTGGCCGCCGGACATCGATTCCAGCGGCCGATCAGCCAGTTCCACCAGGTCGGCGGCGACCAGGGCCGCCTCGACGATGGCCTGGTCCTCCTCGCTCCACTGACGTAGCAGGCCCTGGTGAGGCTGGCGGCCGAAGCGGATCAGTTCGCTGACGGTCAGCCCATCCGGTGCGCTGGCATCCTGGGGCAGCAGGGCAAGTCTGCGCGCCACCTCGCGCGAGGGAAGGTTGCCAATGGCCTTGCCGTCAAGCAGCACCTGACCGGCGCTGGGTTTGTGCAGGCGCGCAAGGCCGGCGAGCAGGGTGGACTTGCCGCAGCCGTTGGGACCGACGATGGCGGTGACCTGACCGCTGGGGATGACCAGGTTCAGGTCATCGATGATCGTCGTGTGGGCGTAGCCCATGCTCAGGTCGTGTGCTTCCAGGCGCACGTCTGGCTGGTGGGTGTCGCCGAGCAGGGAGGAAAGCAGGGTCATGTCGAACTCCGTGGGGCCTGGCGCAGCAGAATCCACAGCAGGTAGGGGCCGCCGACCGCGGCGGCGATGATGCCGACCGGGATCTCGATGGGCGCCAGCAGAGTGCGGCCGAGCCAGTCGGCAAGGATCATCATCAGTGCGCCGGACAATGCCGCGTTGAATACCGGCACGCCGTGGCGGTTGCACAGGTGCCGCGCCATTTCCGGTGCCGCCAGGGCAATCAGCCCGACCGGCCCGACGACGGCCACCGCCAGCGCGGTGAGCCACACGCACAGCGCCAGAGTGAGCAGACGCATGCGTTGCAGACGGACGCCGAGGCCGATGGCGACGCTATCGGAAAAGCGCATCAGGCTCAGCGCGCCTGCCAGCAGTTTGGCCAGCGGCAGGCCTGCGGCCAGGCCGATGCCGAGCAGTAGCACCGAATCGGCCGGGCGCGCATTGAGGCTGCCGACCGTCCAGGGGTAGGCGGCGTTGGCGGCGTCCATGTCGCTGCGCGCCAGCATCAGGTTGGTCAGCGCACCGAACAGTGCGCCAACGGCGATGCCGACGACGATGAAGCGATAACCGCGCGCGCCGCCGCCGGCGGCCAGAGCAAAGGTCAGTACCGCCGCAGTGGCGGCGCCGCTCAGCGCCAGGACAGACGGCGCCAGGCTGGTCGGTACGGCAACGATCGAGGCGACGGCGAAGGCAGTGGCGCCGTCGTCGATACCGATCACTCCCGGCGTGGCCAGGCGGTTGCGTGCCAGGGTCTGCAGCAGGCAGCCGGCTGCGCCCAGGGCGGCTCCACTGAGCAGGCCGGCGGCCAGGCGGGGCAGGCGCAGCTCCTGAATCAGAAATACCTGCAGCGCCTCGCCCTGGCCGAAGGCGGCCTGCAGCGCTTTCCATGGCGTGAGGGCATCATCGCCGGCGGCCAGCATCAAGCCGCCGACAACGATCAGCAGCAGGCTGAGGATCAGCGCTACGACCGCGCTGCGTCGGTGCAGCAGCAGGCTATAGGCGCCAAGACGCAGCAGATGATGGCCGGCCGGGGCGAGCAAGGGGCGTGGGGCAGGTGGGTTCATGTCACAAGGTCGGCAGGCGGTGGTTGCGCACCACGGCGATCAGGATCGGCGCGCCGACGAAGGCGGTCACCACGCCCACCGGCAGTTCGTAGGGGCGCACCAGCAGGCGCGAGATGACATCAGCCAACAACAGCACGCACGGGCCGAGCAGCATGCTCAGGCCGAGGGTGCGGCGGATGTCCGAGCCCACCAGGCGGCGGGCGATGTAGGGCACGATCAGGCCGATGAAGGCGATGGGGCCGGCGGCCGCGGTGGCGGTACCGACCAGGATTGCCACGGCTAGCAAAGTGCCCAGGCGGGTCAGCTGCGGGTGATGACCGAGGCCGCTGGCGACGCGCTCGCCCAGTGCCAGTGCTGCCAGCGGGCGAACTACCAGCAGCGCCATCAACAACCCGCCGATCAGCCCTGGCAGGCTCCAGTCGAGGGTATCCAGTGGGCGGCCGGCCAGGGCGCCGATGACCCAGAAGCGCATCTCATCGGCGGTGCGCTGATCCCACAGCAGCAACAGGCTGCTCAGCGCGCCGAGCATGCCGGAGAAAGCGGCGCCGGCCAGCACCAGTCGCACCGGATCGTCGCCGACGCCGCGCATACGCGTGACCAGCAGCACCAGTACGCAGCCGACCAGCGCGCCAAGCATTGCCACGCCCAGATGCAGGCTGGCGGCCGAGGCGCCTAGGTTGATCGCCAGCACCACCGCGAACGAGGCGCCGGCACTGACCCCGAGTAGCCCGGGTTCGGCCAGCGGGTTGCGCGTTACCGCCTGGAGCAGCACGCCGGCCGCACCCAGGGCGAGACCGACCAGCAGGGCCAGTTCGGTGCGCACCCAGCGCAGCTCGAAGACGATGAAGCGGGCATCGTCGTCGCTGCCGCCGAGCAAGGCCTGCAGGCTGGGCAGAAGGCCGATGTCACCCGCGCCCAGGAGCAGACTGGCGAGGCACAGCAGCGCCAGGCAAAGGGCGGCGTAGCCCAGTGCCTGGGGAACGGAAAGGCGTGCGGGCATCAGTCGAGAAGAGCCTTCTCCACGTCATCGAGAACCTGCTGGGCGGCCAGGTAGCCGGAGCTGCTGCTCCAGATCTGGCCATCGACGGCCACCACGTGATCATCGGTGACGGCTTTCAGGCGGGTGAAGGCCGGCTGCTTGCGTGCGTCCTCCAGCGCCTTGCGGCCGTCCGGGTTGAGCGTGGCGAGGAAGATCCAGTCGGCGTTGATGCGCGCCAGGTTCTCCAGGCTGAGCACGTCGCTGTGCGGTTTCTGCGCCTGGGCGGCGGCCAGTTCGTTGGCGCGCAGGCCGAGGTCATCGAGCAACTGGCCGACGAACAGTTGGCTGGACATGATCACCGGCCCCTGCGGGTTCCAGCGCACCACGCTGACCGCTTGCCCCTGGGGCAGGCGCTGTCGCAGCTGTGCGCTGCGCGCGTCGATTTCGGCGATGCGCTGCTGGCCGTCCGCAGCCTTGCCCAGCGCCTGGGCGTAGATGGCGTAGGTTTCGCGCCAGTCCTGGAAGCTGTTGCCCTTGGGCACCACGGTTGGCGCCATCAGGCTCAGCTTGGCGTAGAGCTCGCGTGACAGTTCGCTCGAGGCCAGGACCAGATCCGGCTGCAGGCGCAGGATGGCTTCCAGGTTGGGCTCGCGCACGCTGCCGACCAGAGTGATCTTGCCGGCCTTGGCCTTGAGATAGTCCGGCACGTCATCGCCGCCACGGCTGGCCAGGGTGCCGACCGGTTGCACGCCAAGCGACAGCGCTGCATCCAGCGCGCTGTCGCCGAGAGCGATCACGCGCTGCGGCGTACCGCTGAGTTTCAGCGGGCCGTAGGCGCTGTCCAGCGTGCGTTCGCTGGCGTGCAAGGGAAGGGCGGCTAACAGCGAGGCGGCAATCGCCACCGCAGCGCGTTGCAGATGAGAGCGGATAGACATGCTGGGCTCCGGGTCGGGACGAGCAGCGACGGGCGCTGGTCTAGGCAGGATCGAAAGCAAGCTATCTTTCTACTATTAAAGTTAATGAAAATCCATTTCATTTACGAAGTGTTTACAGGCTGACTCAGCAGGCAATCATTCAAGGTTGGCGGCATGGGATTTTCAATTTTTCATTGAAACGCCTGCTGCCGATGGCCACTTTTTTCACTCGCACGCATGGTTCAAACTAGCGCCCATTTCGCTCCATCCATTCCTTAGGAGGTTGTCCATGAGCCCCGTTTCCTTCGCGCGTCAGCGTTACACCACCAAGGCCTACGATGCCAGCCGCCAGGTGGATCAGGCCATTATCGACGAGTTGCTGGAGTTGCTGCGTCTGGCGCCGTCGTCGGTCAACTCGCAACCATGGCATTTCGTCGTGGCGAGCACCGCCGAAGGCAAGGCGCGCCTGGCCAAGGGCGCGCAGGGTGGCTTCGCCTACAACCAGCCGAAGATTCTCAATGCCTCGCATGTGATCCTGATCTGCGCCCGCCGCGACCTCGACGATGCCTACCTGGCCGATGTCCTGCAGCAGGAGGCCGATGATGGCCGTTTCCGTGATGACGCGGCGCGCACCACCCAGCACAACACCCGCAGCAGCTACGTCGAGCTGCACCGTGGCCTGGGCGATATTCCGCACTGGGCGGAGAAGCAGGCCTACCTGGCGCTCGGTACCCTGTTGCTCGGCGCGGCGGCCAAGGGCATCGATGCCACGCCGATGGAAGGCATCGACCGCGAGGCGCTGGACCAAGAGCTGGGGTTGACCGCCCAGGGTCTGAGCAGCATGGTGGCGGTGGCTCTGGGGCATCGCAGCGACAGCGATTTCAACGCCGCGCTGCCGAAGTCGCGTCTGCCGGCCGAGCGCGTCTTCACTCACCTCTGAGCCGCCTGGCGATGTCCCTCCGCGGTCGGCAGAGGGACACCGCCACTGCTCAATCGCGCAGCTTGGCGATCACTTTGATCTCGAAATCGAAACCGGACAGCCAGGTCACGCCAATGGCGGTCACGGTCGGGTAGGGCGCTTCGCCCCAATAGTCGGCTGCCACCTCCCAGATGGTTTCGAACTTCGCGTGCGGGTCGACCATGAAGATGGTGGTGTCGACGACATCGTCGAAGCTGCTGCCGGCCTCGGCGAGGATTGCGTTGAGGTTGGCGAAGGCCAGACGCACCTGCTCTTTCAGGTCCGGCTCGGGCGAGCCGTCCTTGCGGCTGCCGACCTGGCCGGACACGAACAGAAAGCCGTTGGAGCGAATCGCCGGCGAGTAGCGATGGAGCTCGTAAAGGGCGTGGCGCTCGGCCGGGAAAACCACATCACGTTTGCTGGTCATTGTTGCCTCCGTCGGGGCCGATATGGCCCGCTGTTGTCGATGGCTTCACTCTAAGAACGTCGCCGCACTGGATAAACGAGCAACTCTGGTCATGACTGTTTGTAGAATCCAAACAATCAATGGCTGAGAGAGACGTGAAATGGACCGTTTCGACGCGATGCAGGCCTTCGCCCGGGTGGTGGAAACCGGCAGTTTCACCAAAGCGGCTGCAACCCTGCACATGAGCAAGACCAGCGTGACGCAGCTGGTTCAGCAACTGGAGGCGCGGCTGCGCGTGCGCCTGCTCAACCGCACCACGCGCAAGGTCGCCGTCACGGCCGATGGGGCCGCCTACTACGAACGCGTGGTGCGCCTGCTGGCCGATGTCGACGATGCCGAAACCAGCCTGTCCAGCGCATCGCTGGCCCCGCGCGGGCGCTTGCGTGTGGACGTACCCAGCCCCTTCGCACGCATGCTGCTGATTCCGGCCCTGCCGGCGTTCTACGCGCGTTATCCGGAAATTCAGCTGACCCTGGGCGTGAGTGACCGGATCGTCGACATCATTGGCGAGAACGTCGACTGCGTGGTGCGCGGTGGCGAGATCAGCGATCAGTCGCTGGTGGCGCGGCATGTGGGCGACCTGCAACTCGGTATCTACGCCACGCCCAGCTACCTGCAGCGCGTCGGAACGCCGACGCACCCAAGTGAGCTGGAGGCCGCCGGACACAGCACCGTGGGCTTTCTCTGGTCACGCACCGGCAAGGCATTGCCCTATGTCATGTGGCGCGGCGAGGAGCGCATCGAGGCGCAGGGTCGCCCGCTGCTGACCGTCGATGACGGCAATGCCTATCTGGCCGCCGGGCTGGCAAGCCTGGGCATGCTCTGGCTGCCGCACTACATGGCCAGGCCGCACCTGGCCAACGGCGAACTGGTGCGCCTGTTCGAAGACTGGCAGATGACACCGATGCCGATGTACCTGGCTTTCCCGCCGAACCGCCACGTCAGCGCCAAGCTGCGGGTATTCATCGACTGGGTGGTGGAGCTGATGGCCGAGCATACGCCAGTGTCGGAGCGGCGCTGAGCGGCCTTCACCCTGCAAGGCGCATCTGCGAAGTCCGGCTCGCGCCGTCGAGATGCTGAAGTGCTGGCGCACTCTACTGATCTACCGCTCGTCCCACCTTACGAAAAACGGTTGACCAAAGAGAATGATCGTTCTACGTTATTGAGAACGATCATTCTCTTTGGTTTGAACCATGCTTGAAGACGCCTCTCTACAGCAACGTTTGCTGCAAGCCACCGAAAGCCTGGTCTATGCCGGCGGCATCAATGCCACCGGGATGGACGCCATCGTCAAGGCATCCGGGGTGGCGCGCAAAAGCATCTATCGCCTCTATCCGACCAAGGAAGCATTGGTCGCCGCGGCACTGCGCGAGCGTGATGAGCGCTGGATGCAGTGGTTTATCGCGGGTACCTCGGCTGGCTCGCCAAGCGAGCGCTTGTTGGCTGCATTCCCGCTTCTGCGCGCCTGGTTTTCGGCGGCGGATTTCCACGGCTGCGCCTTTATCAATGCGGCTGGTGAGATCGGTGATCTCGACAGTGAAATCCGCGCCGTGGCGCTGCTGCACAAACAGCGCCTGCTGGCCTATCTGAACGAGCTGACCACGGCTGGCAGCTTTGCCGAGCCCGGGGAAATGGCCAGGCAGTTTCTCCTGCTGATCGATGGCGCGACCGCCGTCGCCATGGTGACCGGCCAGGCGGATGCCGCCGACAGCGCCGGTCGTACTGCGCTATTGCTTCTGCAATCCCTATCGCCCAGCAATGGGCACAACCCCCCGCAAGCCTGAGGTGCCGTCATGTCGTCAAATACTGAAGTTCGTCCGCCGCTGCCGCCGTTCACTCGCGAGAGCGCCATCGAGAAGGTTCGCCTGGCCGAGGATGGCTGGAACAGCCGTGATGCGGCCAAGGTCGCGCTGGCCTACAGCCTCGATACGCGCTGGCGCAACCGCGCCGAGTTCGCCAATGGCCGCGATCAGGCGCGTGCGTTCCTCGAGCGCAAATGGGCCAAGGAGCTGGAGTACCGTCTGATCAAGGAGCTCTGGGCATTCGCCGACAACCGCATCGCCGTGCGCTATGCCTACGAATGGCGTGACGACTCTGGCAACTGGTTTCGCTCCTACGGCAACGAGAACTGGGAGTTCGGTGCCGACGGCCTGATGATCAACCGTTATGCCTGCATCAACGACTTGCCGATCCTGGAATCCGAGCGCAAGTTCCGCTGGCCGCAGGGGCGTCGTCCTGACGATCATCCGGGGCTTTCCGAACTGGGACTCTGATCGGGCTATGTGGGCACGGGAGTTGCTGCTTTAATGCGCCAACAAACCTGCGCCCTGAGGCCCTCTGGATGAATCGCAACGACCTGCGCCGCGTCGACCTGAATCTGCTGGTGATCTTCGAAACCCTGATGTTCGAAAAGAACCTCACCCGTGCGGCCGAGAAGCTGTTTCTCGGCCAGCCGGCGGTCAGTGCGGCGCTGGCCCGGCTGCGTGACCTGTTCGACGACCCGCTGCTGGTGCGCAATGGTCGCGGTTTCGAGCCGACCGCGCGGGCGCTGGCGATTCTCAAGGAGTTGCAGCCGGCGATGGACACCATCTCGGGCGCGGTCAGCCGTGCCCGCGAGTTCAACCCGGCGACCAACCGCGACACCTTTCGCATCGGCCTGTCCGATGACGCCGAGTTCGGCCTGTTCCCGGCCTTGCTCAACCAGATTCGTGAAGAGGCGCCCGAGGTGGTGATCGTGGTGCGGCGGGTCAACTTCCTGCTGATGTCGTCGATGCTGGCCTCGGGGGAAATCTCCGTAGGCGTCAGCTATACCACCGAATTGCCGGCCAACGCCAAGCGCCGCAAGTTGCGCGAAATGAAGGTCAAGGTTCTGCGTGGCGACGATCGCCCCGGCGCGCTGACACTGGACGAATATTGCTCGCGGCCGCATGCGCTGGTGTCGTTCTCGGGCGATCTGTGCGGCAACATCGACAACGATCTGGCGCGCCTGGATCGCTCGCGGCGCGTGGTGCTGGCGGTGCCGCAGTTCAGCGGTTTGCGCTCGATCATCGCCGGTACGGAAATGCTCGCCTCGGTGCCGGATTACGCAGCAACGGCATTGATCGAAGGCACCGGGCTACGCGCTGATGATCCGCCATTCGAGTTGGTCACCTCAGACCTGTCGATGGTCTGGAGCGGGGTGACCGACAACGACCCGGCCGAGCGCTGGCTCAGAAGCAAGATCGTCGAGTTCATGGGTGATTCAGGCGCTTGAGCCGGGTCAGTCGCGATAGAACACCTGGATCAGGTGATAGCCGAATTGGGTCTTCACCGGGCCATGCACTTCACGCAACGGCTTCTTGAAAATCACCTGATCCACCGCACGCACCATCTGCCCGGGACGCACTTCGCCAAGGTCGCCGCCTTTCTTGCCGGAAGGGCAGGTGGAGTGCTTGCGCGCCAGCACATCGAAGGCTTCGCCGGCGGCGATGCGCTTTTTCAAGGCGGCCGCTTCCGCTTCGGTCTTGACCAGGATGTGGCGGGCCATTGCCTTTGCCATTGATGGGTTCCTCAATTCTGTCAGGGCGCTATTGTGCCAGGATTCATTGCGCCAGCAGAATGGCGTCAACTTTATGGGTGTGTTTCATCCGCGGTGCGGGCGAATCATGGCCTATGGTATTTCAATCGTGCCCACGGAAAACGCCGCCATGGATCTCCACGCAATGCTGAAAATCCTGTCCAGTCAGGATGGCTCCGATCTGTATCTGTCCACCGGTGCGCCGCCTTGTGCGAAATTCAACGGTGTACTCAAGGCGCTGAGCCAGGAGCCAATGAAGGCGGGCGACGTGGCGGCCATCGCCGACGCGATCATGGATAGCGCGCAGCGCGAGGAATTCGAGCGCGAACTGGAGATGAACCTGGCCATCTCGCTGGCTGGTGTGGGGCGCTTTCGCATCAACATCTTCAAGCAGCGCAACGAGGTGTCCATCGTCGCGCGCAACATCAAGCTGGACATTCCCCGCTTCGAAGACCTCAAGCTGCCGGAAGTGCTACTCGGTACAGTGATGGAAAAGCGCGGGCTGGTACTGTTCGTCGGCGGCACGGGTTCGGGCAAGTCGACCTCCCTGGCGGCGCTGATCGACTACCGCAACCGCAACAGCGGCGGCCATATCATCACCATCGAAGACCCGGTGGAGTACGTGCACCGGCACAAGAAGTCGATCATCAACCAGCGCGAAGTGGGTGTGGACACGCGCAGCTTCCACGCCGCGCTGAAGAACACCCTGCGCCAGGCGCCGGACGTGATCCTGATCGGCGAGATCCGCGACCGTGAAACCATGGAGCATGCGCTGGCCTTCGCCGACACTGGCCATCTGGCGATTTCCACCCTGCACGCCAATAACGCCAACCAGGCGCTGGACCGCATCATCAATTTCTTCCCGGAAGACCGCCGTCCGCAATTGCTCAACGACTTGGGCAACAACCTCAAGGCGTTCGTCTCCCAGCGGCTGGTCAAGACCGTCGATGGCAAGCGCCGCGCCGCGGTGGAGGTGATGCTGGGGACGCCGACGGTGCGCGACCTGATCAAGCGCAACGAATTCTCCGAGCTCAAGGAGATCATGGAAAAATCCAAGAACCTCGGCATGCAGACCTTCGATCAGGCGCTGATCGACCTGGTGCACGAGGGCGCCATCGACGAGGAAGAGGCAGTGAAGAACGCCGACTCGGCGAACAACGTGCGCCTGAAGCTCAAGCTCTATCGCGACAATCCGGCCAATGCCAGGCCGGCACCTGCTGCCGCTGCGCCGGTGGCCGCGCCCGTCGCTGCACCAAAGGCCGCCTCGGCAGGCGATTGGGGGCTGGAGCTGAAGCTGGAGGATATCGAGGAAGAGCAGCCGCCCGAGGATCCGGGGCGTCAGGGGATCTAGGGATCGGGTTGCAGCGGCAGATAGGCCTGCCGCAACCGTAGGCTGACGCCGTCTAGCTCCAGTTCCTTGATGGCGGTGCGCAAGCGTTCGACCAGTTGCGCGTCGCATTGCCTGGAGCAGCCGAGGTAAATGTCGGTGCTGGTCAGCGGCGGGCTGCTGCGCAGATTGCGCTTGCGGTACTCCGAACCCTCCCAGATATACAGCGCTTCGGGCACGCCAGTGAACCAGGCGTCGATGCGCCCAAGCACGAGCAGATGAGCCGGGTTCTCACCCAGTTTCAGTTGCACGATCTGCTCGTCGCTGAATCCTTCGCGCTGCAGGATGCCAACTTGCGCGGTGCCCATGCCGACACCGATGCGGCGATAGCGCTGACGAGCCTCGGCAAAGCTCTGGACGGGTCCGTCGAGGGTGAAAAAGGCGCGCTCCAACTTCATGATTGGGGTGATCCAGGTATAGAGTTCTTCGCGCTCGGGCGTGCGCGACAGCGGAATGATCAGCATGTCGCTGCCCCTGGCGACGCTTACCTGCGCGCGCGGCCAGGGTTCTGCGACGATGTGGGAGAGTTCGCCGATTCTGGCCAGCGCCGCCAGCACCACGTCACCCACCATGCCATGGCCACCGGCGTAATGGTTCATTGCCAGTGGCGGTGCATCCGGCATGTACAGCCTGACCGGCTCATCGGCCGACGCCACTGCAGCGAAGAGCAGCGCATGAGCCAGGCAGAGGCGTTTGAGCACGACGAAATCCTATCGTTTTGGTCGGATAAGTATAGAGGCGGCTGCGCTTGCCGTGGCGTTGGTCTGTATCAGCAGATTTATTTCTGCAAATCTGGCAGATCGCGATACAACTCCAGCGCCTGGGGATTGGCCAGGGCATCGGTGTTTTTCACCGGCCGGCCATGGACGATATTGCGCACCGCCAGTTCGACGATCTTGCCGCTGAGGGTGCGCGGGATGTCGGCGACCTGGATGACCTTCTCCGGCACATGGCGCGGCGTGGTGTTGGCGCGGATCACCTGGCGAATCTCGTCGCGCAATGGCTCATCCAGCGTCACGCCCTCGCGCAGGCGCACGAACAGCACCACACGCACATCGCCTTGCCAGTCCTGGCCGATGGCGATGGACTCCAGCACCTGAGGCACCTTCTCCACCTGGCGGTAGATTTCCGCGGTGCCGATACGTACACCGCCGGGGTTGAGTATGGCGTCGGAGCGGCCGTGGATGATCAGGCCGCCATGTTCGGTTTCTTCGGCATAGTCGCCGTGGGCCCAGACTCCGGGAAAAGTGTCGAAATAGGCGGCGCGGAACTTCTCGCCGTCTGCATCGTTCCAGAAGCCCACCGGCATCGAGGGGAAATGCCGGGTGCAGACCAACTCGCCCTTGTCGTTATGAACCGGCTGACCCAGCTCGTTCCAAACCTGCACGTCCATGCCCAGGCCTTTGCACTGCAGCTCGCCACGCCAAACGGGTAGGGTCGGGTTGCCCAGGGCGAAGCAGGAGACGATATCGGTGCCACCAGAGATGGATGACAGACACAGGTCCGGTTTCACATCGCGGTAGACGTAGTCGAAGCTTTCGTGGGCCAGCGGCGAGCCGGTGCAGAGGATGGCCTTCAGGCTTCGCAGTTTATGGCTTTCGCGCGGTCTGACGCCGGCTTTCTCCAGCGCGGCGATGAACTTGGCGCTGGTGCCAAAGACGCTGATGTCCTCGGCGTCGATCAGGTCGATCAAGCGCGTGGGACCGGGATGGAAAGGCGAGCCGTCGTAAAGCACCAGGGTGGGGCCCAGGGCCAGGCCGGATACCAGCCAGTTCCACATCATCCAGCCGCAGGTGGTGTAGTAGAACAGGGTGTCGGTGGCGCTCAGGTCGGTGTGCAGCCCCAGTTCCTTGACGTGCTGCAGCAGGGTGCCGCCGTGCCCGTGGACGATGCATTTGGGCGCGCCGGTGGTGCCGCTGGAGTAGAGGATGTAGAGCGGATGATCGAAAGAGACTGGCGTGAACTGCGGCGCGCCGCCAGGTTGGTAGAAGTCTTGCCAAAGAGTCGCTGGAGCAACGGACTCGTAATCAGCAGGGCTGGCCTCGTCGCGTGAGTAGGGCACGATGACCAGATGGTCCAGGCTGGGCAGTTGATGAAGAATTTCGTTCAGCTTGTCGGTCAGGTCGATTCGCTTGCCGGCATAGCGATAACCCGCGGCGGCGATCAGCACTCTGGGCTCGATCTGGCCGAAGCGGTCGGTCACGCCCTGAGTGCCGAAGTCCGGCGAGCAGCTCGACCAGGTAGCGCCGAGGCTGGCGCTGGCAAGCATACCCACCACGGTTTGCCAGGTGTTGGGCATGAACGCCGCGACGCGGTCGCCGAGACCGACACCGGCGTCGCGCAGAGCCCGCTGCAGGCCGGCGACATGGGCGGCCAGTTGCGCATGACTGAGCTGCTCGCGGCTGCCGTCCTCGCCGATGGCCACCAGCGCCGGATGGCCATCGCGGCGGCGCAGCAGGTGCTCGGCGAAATTCAGCGTGGCGCCGGGGAACCACTGCGCATCCGGCATTGCCGGGCCTTCGCGCAACGTGCAGCCGGCGGGGCTGTGGAAACGAATCTCGAAGAAATCGACGATGGCCGGCCAAAAAGCCTCGCGTTTCTCGACGCTCCAGGCATGCAGGGCAGGGTAGTCAGCCAGTTGCAAGCCGTGGCGCTGATTGACGAAACGGCGGAAAGCGTCCATTCGGCTGGCGGCGACACGCTCGGCGGTAGGCGTCCACAGAGGTTGCTGCATGGTCAGTCCTCGTCGTTGCTTGTCGGTACTTCAACCCTAGCGCAAAAGGATGCTCTGGCCTTAATGATGTGGCCTGCACATCCGGCCTCCACCTTCTAACGTCAGGCATTTGTGAAGTAAGACAGTGATCGCCGCGAAGTGATCATCAGCCTGTAAAGAGCGGCTTCAGCCGCGGAAAAATCGCGAATAAATTCACTTCTACAGGCGTGGGCGTTGACGGTCAGTGATATGCCTGGCGGTGTAGCCGGAGGCATCCTGAGCGCCGCAAAGCCCCGGGCTTCATCCGGGCTACGACTGTGTAGGAGCGGCTTCAGCCGCGAAAAATCGCGGATAAATCCGCTCTTACAGGCGTGCGCGTTGAGGGTCAGCGATTCGCCAGACGGGTGCGGGCGACGCGTGAGCCGTTGGCCTTGCCGAGCACCTCGCAGATGCGCTGGCCGGCGGCGATCAGCCTGTCCATGTTCACACCGGTCTCGATGCCCAGGCCTTGCAGCAGGTACAGCACATCTTCGGTGGCGACATTGCCGGTGGCGCCCTTGGCGTAGGGGCAGCCGCCCAGGCCAGCGACCGAACTGTCGAACACGCTGATGCCCTCAAGCAGGCTGGCGTAGATATTGGCCAAAGCCTGGCCGTAGGTGTCATGAAAGTGCCCCGCCAGCAGGTGCCGGGGAATTTCCCGGCCGACGACGTTGATCAGATGGCGGGTCTTGCCCGGCGTGCCGGTGCCGATGGTGTCGCCCAGCGATACCTCGTAGCAGCCCATGGCGTACAGCTCGCGAGCGACACTGGCGACCTGCGCCGGATCGATCTCGCCATCATAGGGACAGCCGAGCACGCAGGACACGTAGCCGCGTACGCGCACGTTCGCGGCCTTGGCCGCCTCCATCAGCGGTATGAAGCGCTGCAGGCTCTCGGCAATGGAGCAGTTGATGTTCTTCTGCGAGAAGGCCTCGCTGGCGGCGGCGAACACTGCCACTTCCTCGACCTTGGCTTCGAGCGCGGCCTCGAAGCCTTTCAGATTGGGCGTCAGGCCGGCGTAGGTGACCCCAGGTTTGCGCTGGATGCCGGCGAATACCTCGGCGCTGCCGGCCATCTGCGGCACCCATTTGGGCGAGACGAAGCTGCCCACTTCGATGTAGTTCAGACCGGCCGCAGTCAGCTCATCGACCAGGCGTACCTTGTCGGCGACGCTGATCGGCTGCTTCTCGTTCTGCAGACCGTCACGCGGGCCGACTTCGACCAGACGCACGGATAGGGGCAGGCTCATAGGTGTTTCCTCGTATTCATAGCGCGCCGCGTGGGATTGTCTGTAGAGCGAATTTATTCGCGATATCGGTGGCAACGTAGCGATTCAATCGCGAATAAATTCGCTCCTACAACTGCATCGTCGTTCATGTCCACCTTATCCAGCGCGAATGCGGTGGATCGCTGAAGCGTGATCCACCCTACGGTGCCAGCTCCACCAGAGCCGCGCCTTCACTGACCATATCCCCTTCGCGGCAATACAGCGCCTTGACCGTGCCGGCCTCGGGCGCACGGATGCTGTGCTCCATCTTCATCGCCTCAAGCACCACCAGGGCGGTGCCGGCTTCGACCTCCTGGCCGGGTTCGACCAGCACCCGGACGATGCTGCCGTTCATGGGCGCGCTAAGGCCGCCGTGCTGGGCATGGCTGGCTTCGGCGGCGGCGATGGAGTCGAAGCGGGTTATTGCATGTAGCTCGCCGTGCCACTGCAGGTAAAGCGTGTCGCCACGGCGAATGGCGCGCAGACGCTGGCGCGTTCTATCGATCTCCACCAGCAGCTCTTCGCCATGCAAGCAGGCTTTGTTGGTCGCACGCACCTTGCGGCTTTCACCCTGGCAGCTTAGGTGCAACTCGACCTCAGCAGCGCCACCGGCGCGCCAGCCGCTGCGGCTTGCCCAGGGCGAATGCGGATCATCGTCGCGTTGCAGCGGCGTCTCGCTCTGCCCCCAGGCATCGGCCGCCAGTTGCCAAAAGGTATCCGGCAACTCGCCCGGAGCGGGCAGTAACTGCTGCTGATGGCGCGGGATAAAGCCCGTATCCAGCTCGCATGCGGCGAAGGCCGGGTGGGCGAGGATGCGGCGCAGGAAGGCCAGGTTGGTCTTCACGCCGCCGACTAGGGTATCGCCGAGCATCGCCAACAGTCGCAGGCGCGCCTGCTCGCGGTTCTCGCCCCAGGCGATCAGCTTGCCCAGCATCGGGTCGTAGAAGGGCGAGACGCTATCGCCCTCGGCCACGCCGCTGTCGATACGCCGGCCGTCGCCATTGCCGGCCTCGCGGTACAGCGCCAGGGTGCCGGTAGCGGGGAGGAAATCGTGATCCGGGTCTTCAGCATACAGCCGCACCTCGATGGCGTGGCCGTTCAGCGGCACCTGCTGTTGAGCCAACGGCAGCGGCTCGCCACGGGCGACGCGAATCTGCCAGGCCACCAGATCCAAGCCGGTGATGGCTTCGGTGACCGGATGCTCGACCTGCAGGCGGGTGTTCATCTCCATGAAGAAGAAGTCGCCACGCTCGTCGAGCAGAAACTCCACGGTGCCGGCACCGACATAGCCGATGGCTTGCGCGGCCTTGACCGCCGCCTCGCCCATGGCGCGGCGCAGCTCGGGACTCAGGCCGGGCGCCGGCGCTTCTTCCACGACCTTCTGATGGCGACGCTGGATGGAGCAGTCGCGCTCGTTGAGGTACAGACAATTGCCGTGCTGATCGGCGAACACCTGGATCTCCACGTGGCGCGGCTTGAGCACATATTTTTCCACCAGCATGCGCGAGTCGCCGAAAGCCGATTGCGCTTCGCGCTGCGCGGACTCCAGCGTCTCGGCGAGTGGCGCTTCCGATTCGGCCACCTTCATGCCCTTGCCACCGCCGCCCGCAGCAGCCTTGAGTAGCACCGGGTAACCGATGCGCGCGGCCGCCTCGCGGAAGGTCTCATAATCCTGCGCTTCACCGTGGTAGCCGGGCACCAGCGGCACGCCAGCAGCTTCCATCAGCGATTTGGCCGCCGACTTGCTGCCCATGGCTTCGATGGCCGAGGCGGGCGGGCCGAGGAAGATCAATCCGGCCTGCTCGATGGCACGGGCGAAGCCGGCGTTCTCCGAAAGAAAACCGTAGCCAGGGTGGATGGCCTGCGCGCCGCTGGCCTTGGCGGCGGCAATAATCTTGTCGATCAGCAGGTAGCTTTCGCCAGGCTTGGCACCGCCGAGATTCACCGCCACGTCTGCTTCACGCACATGCCGAGCATTGGCATCGATGGCGCTGTGTACGGCGACAGTACGAATGCCCATGGCTTTGGCCGTACGCATCACGCGGCAGGCAATTTCGCCACGATTGGCGACCAGCAGGGTGTCGATCATGGTTATTGCTCCTGCCAGGACGGTTGGCGTTTTTCCAGGAAGGCGCGCAGGCCTTCCTGGCCCTCGGCGCTGACGCGCAGGCGGGCGATGGCATTTTCCGTGTAAAGACGCAGGGCCGGGGTCAGCTCTCCGCTGCCGACCTCGCGCAGCAAGTCCTTGCTGGCGCGCATGGCCTGCGGGCTGTTGTACAGCAGGTTGGCGATCCAGGCTTCGACCTGAACGTCCAGCTCATTGGCCGGGAAACACTCGGCGAGCAGGCCCAGTTCGCGGGCACGCTTGCCGTCGAAACGCTCGGCAGTCAGCGCGTAGCGCTTGGCAGCGCGCTCGCCAACGGCCTGCACTACGAAGGGGCTGATCACCGCCGGAGCCAAGCCAATACGTACCTCGGACAGCGAGAACAGCGCATCCTCGGCGCCGATGGCCATATCGCAGCAACTGGCTAGGCCCACCGCGCCGCCGAAGGCTGCGCCCTGGACCACGGCCAGGGTCGGGATCTTCAGGCCGTGCAGGTTGTACATCAGTTCGGCCAGCTCACGAGCGTCACTCAAGTTGGCGTTGTAGTCGAGGGCGGCGGCCTGCTGCATCCAGGCCAGGTCGGCGCCGGCGGAGAAATGTTTGCCACGGCCGCGCAGCAGCAGGAAACGAAGGCTCTTGTCCTCACCCACGGCATCGAGGGCGAGGATCAACTCGCGGATCATCTCGGCGTTGAAGGCGTTGTTCTTCTCCGGGCGGTTCAGCCACAAGGTGGCGAAGCCGCACGGGTCTTTCTCAAGCTGTACGGTGGTGAATTCGGTCATGGTCAATTCCGGAATCTGCTTTTTGCTCCCTCTCCCATTCAGGGGCGAGGGCTGGGGAGAGGGCGCTTCGAGCGTTTGACCCTTTCCCCCGGCCCCTCTCCCGCAAGCGGGAGAGGGGAGTTGATCATCACATACGGAACACCCCGAAACGGGTCGGCTCGATCGGCGCGTTGAGGCTGGCCGACAGCGCCAGGGCCAGCACCTCGCGGGTCTGCGCCGGGTCGATCACGCCGTCGTCCCACAGCCTGGCGCTGGAATAGAAAGCGTGCGCCTGCTGCTCGTACTGCTCGACGATGGGCTGCTTGAGGCGTTGTTCCTCGTCGTCGCTGAACGGCTGGCTGGCGCGTGCGGCCTGTTCACGCTTGACCTGCACCAGTACGCCCGCGGCCTGCTGAGCGCCCATCACACCGATCCGCGCGTTGGGCCACATCCACAGAAAACGCGGGTCGTAGGCGCGTCCACACATGCCGTAATTGCCGGCGCCGAAGCTGCCGCCGATGAACACGGTGAATTTCGGCACCTGGGCGCAGGCCACGGCGGTGACCAGCTTGGCGCCATGCTTGGCGATGCCGCCTTCCTCGTATTTCTTGCCGACCATGAAACCGGTGATGTTCTGCAAGAACAGCAGTGGAATGCCGCGCTGGCAGGCCAACTCGACGAAGTGCGCGCCTTTTTGTGCCGCCTCGGCGAAGAGGATGCCGTTGTTCGCCAGGATCGCCACCGGGTAGCCGTTGATTCGGGCGAAGCCGCAGACCAGGGTGGTACCGAACAGCGCCTTGAATTCATCGAGCTGCGAATCGTCGACGATGCGCGCGATCACCTCGCGCACATCGAAGGGCTGCTTGGCGTCTGCCGGGATCACCCCGTACAACTCTTCGGCGGGGTAGCGCGGGGCGATGGGCACACGGCTGTCGAGCTGGCCGAGCTTGCGCCAGTTCAAATTGCTGATGCAGCGGCGGGCCAGGGCCAGGGCGTGTTCGTCGTCTTCGGCATAGTGGTCGGCCACGCCGCTGGTCTTGCAGTGCACGTCGGCGCCGCCCAGTTCTTCGGCTGTCACCACTTCGCCGGTGGCGGCCTTCACCAGTGGCGGGCCGGCGAGGAATATGGTCGCCTGTTCACGCACCATGATGGTCTCGTCACTCATCGCCGGTACATAGGCGCCACCAGCAGTGCAGGAACCCATCACCACAGCGATCTGCGGAATGCCCATTGCGCTCATGTTGGCCTGGTTGAAGAAGATCCGGCCGAAGTGCTCGCGATCGGGGAATACCTCGTCCTGGCGCGGCAGGTTGGCGCCGCCGGAGTCCACCAAGTAGATGCACGGCAGGCGGTTTTCACGAGCGATGGCCTGGGCGCGCAGGTGCTTCTTCACCGTCAGCGGGTAGTAGCTGCCACCTTTTACCGTGGCGTCGTTGGCCACGATCATGCACTCGACACCTTCGACCCGGCCGATACCCGCGATCACCCCGGCGGCCGGCACGTCCTCGCCGTATACCTCATGGGCGGCGAGCTGGCCGATCTCCAGGAACGGCGAGCCGGCATCGAGCAGGCGGTTGATGCGCTCGCGCGGCAGCAGCTTGCCACGCGAGGTATGGCGCTCCTGCGCCTTGGCACCGCCGCCTTCGTGAACGCGGGCGAGCAGGGTACGCAGTTCGTCCACCTGGGGGAGCATGGCTGCCTGGTTGGCGGCGAATTCCGGTGAGCGGGTGTTGATCTGGGTGTGCAGGATGGCCATCGGTGGTGCTCCGATTTTGATTTATCTCCTCTCTGCCCGCTTGCGGGAGAGGGGCCGGGGGAGAGGGCGGTGCAGGCGACTCAGAGCCCCTCTCCCTAACCCTCTCCCACACGTGGGAGAGGGAACAGACCGAGCATCACTTGGTCTCGTTGAACAGCTCGCGGCCGATCAGCATGCGGCGGATCTCGCTGGTGCCAGCGCCGATCTCGTAGAGCTTGGCGTCACGCAGCAGGCGCCCGGCCGGGTACTCGTTGGTGTAGCCGTTGCCGCCGAGCAACTGGATGGTGTCCAGCGCCATTTTCGTCGCCATCTCGGCGGTGTAGAGGATCACCGCCGCAGCGTCCTTGCGCGATTCCTCGCCGCGATCACAGGCGCGAGCGACGTTGTACAGGTAGGACTTGGAGGCGTTCATACCCGCGTACATGTCGGCCAGCTTGCCCTGCACCAGCTGGAATTCGCCGATGGACTGCTTGAACTGCTGGCGCTCGTGCACGTAGGGCAGCACCACGTCCATGCAGGCGCTCATGATCCCGGTCGGGCCGCCGGAGAGCACGGTGCGTTCGTAGTCCAGGCCGCTCATCAGCACGCGCACGCCGGCGCCTTCGGCACCGAGGATGTTTTCCTCCGGCACCTCGCAATCCTCGAACAGCAGCTCGCAGGTGTTGGAGCCGCGCATGCCCAGCTTGTCCAGCTTCTGGTGGCGGGAGAAACCCTTGAAGTCGCGCTCGACGATAAAGGCAGTCATGCCGCGTGAGCCGGCGTTGATGTCGGTCTTGGCGTAGATCACATAGGTGTGGGCATCCGGGCCGTTGGTGATCCACATCTTGTTGCCGTTGAGCACGTAGCGGTCGCCGCGCTTTTCCGCGCGCAGCTTCATCGACACCACGTCGGAGCCGGCGTTGGGCTCGCTCATGGCCAGGGCGCCGATGTGCTCGCCCGAGCAGAGGCCGGGCAGGTACTTGCGCTTCTGCGCCTCGCTGCCGTTCTTGTGGATCTGGTTGACGCACAGGTTCGAGTGCGCGCCGTAGGACAGGCCCACCGAGGCCGAGGCGCGGCTGATTTCCTCCATGGCGACGACGTGCGCCAGGTAGCCCATGTCGGTGCCGCCGTACTCTTCCCTGACCGTCATGCCGAGCAGGCCCATGTCGCCGAATTTGCGCCACATGTCCATGGGGAACTCGTTGTCGCGGTCGATCTGCGCGGCGCGCGGCGCCAGTTCTGCCTGGGCGAACTGCTGCACCGAGTCGCGCAGCATGTCGATGGTTTCACCGAGACCGAAGTTGAGGGTTGGGTAGCTCATGGGGCACCTCTTGTTGTTGTCATAGGGTGCGCCCTGCGCACCGGATCGGATTCAGTGGTGCGCACGGCGCACCCTACGCGTGAGTCTCGGCCAAGGCACTCAGGCAGCGTTCCTCGGCGGTATCCAGCTCCAGCTGCATCTGGCGGATATCCAGCAACTGCTGTTCGAGCTGCAGGCGGCGTTCGGCAATCTTGCCCATGAAGGTTTCCAGCTGTTTGCGGTTGCCGGTTTCCGGGTCGTACAGCTCGATCAGCTCGCGGCACTCGGCCAGCGAGAAGCCGATGCGCTTGCCGCGCAGGATGAGTTTCAGCGTCACCTTGTCCTTGCCGCTGTAGATGCGCTCCTGCCCGCGCCGCTCGGGGGCGAGCATGCCTTGCTCCTCGTAGAAGCGGATGGCGCGCGTGGTGATGTCCAGTTCGCGGGCCAGGTCGGAGATGGAGTAGGTGGTTGCCATGGTCATTGCTCGTTTACCTTTACGTTAACGTAAACCTGTGCAAATCTGGCTGTCAATCTCACCCAACAACAATCACAGAGGTTGAGCATGCGTATCGACGAATCCGTATTCCTAATCAGCGGCGGCGCCTCCGGCCTGGGTCTGGCCAGCGCCCGGGAACTGGTCGGGCAGGGCGGCAAGGTGGTGCTGCTGGATATCAATGCCGAGGCCGGCCAGCAGGCCGTTGCCGAGCTGGGCGAAAGCACCCGCTTCGTGCGCGCCGACATCACCCGTGAAGACGACGCCCGGACGGCGTTCGCGCAGGCGCAGCAGGCGTTCGGTGGGCTGCACGGGCTGGTCAACTGCGCCGGTATCGCACCTGCCGAGAAGGTCATTGGCCGCAAGGGTGTGCATGGCCTGGACAGTTTCCGCCGCACCGTCGAGGTCAACCTGATCGGCAGTTTCAACCTGCTGCGCCTGGCTGCCGAGGCCATGACGCAGAACGCGCCGAACGCCGGTGGCGAGCGCGGGGTGATCATCAATACCGCCTCGGTGGCTGCGTTCGACGGGCAGATGGGGCAGGTGGCCTATGCCGCCTCCAAGGGCGGGGTAGCAGCGCTGACGTTACCGGCGGCGCGCGACTTGGCGCGTTCCGGCATCCGCGTCATGTGCATCGCCCCGGGCGTGTTCGAGACGCCGATGATGGCCGGCATGCCGCAGGAGGTGCGCGACTCCCTGGCGGCTAACGTGCCGTTCCCGCCGCGCCTGGGTCGACCCGACGAGTTCGCTGCGCTGGTGCGGCATATCGTCGAGAACCCGATGCTCAATGGCGAGGTGATCCGCCTCGATGGCGCGCTGCGCATGGCAGCGAAGTAAGGCGTTGCTCTGTGGGAGCGGACTTGTCCGCGAGCTTTTGCGGGTAAGGCTTCGCGGACAAGTCCGCTCCCACAAAAATCCGCTCAGCGATTACCACCTCAGTGACCCAAATATTCAGGAGGCACCTTATGCCGATTGCAACCGACCCCATCGTTATCGTCAGCGCTGCCCGTACCCCCATGGGCGGCTTTCTCGGTGATCTGGCCGGCCTTACCGCTGCGGAGCTGGGCGCTGCGGCCATTCGCTCGAGCCTGGAGCGTGCCGGCCTGGCCGCCGAGGCGGTGGATACCGTGCTGATGGGGTGTGTGCTGCAGGCCGGCCAGGGTCAGGCTCCGGCGCGCCAGGCGGCGCTGGGCGCGGGCCTGAGCCAGGCTGTGCAGTGCACCACGCTGAACAAGATGTGCGGCTCGGGCATGCAGGCGCTGATGCTCGGCCATGACCAGTTGCTCGCCGGTAGCGCCGATGTGCTGGTGGCTGGCGGCATGGAGAGCATGTCCAACGCGCCGTACCTGCTGGCACGTGCGCGCGGCGGCTATCGCATGGGCCATGGTCAGGTGTTCGACCATATGTTCCTCGACGGTCTGGAGGACGCCTACGAGCGCGGCCGGCTGATGGGCACTTTCGCCGAGGACTGCGCGCAGCAATATCGCTTCAGCCGCGAGGAGCAGGATGCCTACGCACTGGAGTCGCTTCGTCGCGCCCAGCAGGCGATTGCGGACGGCAGCTTTGCCGGCGAGATCGTTGCCGTGGAGGCGCCGCAGGGACGCGAGCGGCGTCTGGTTGATAGCGATGAGCAGCCGCCCAAGGCGCGGCCGGACAAGATTCCCGGTTTGAAACCTGCGTTCCGCGAGGGCGGTACGGTGACGGCGGCCAATGCCAGCTCGATTTCCGATGGCGCTGCCGCGCTGTTGCTGATGCGCCTGTCCCAGGCTCAGGAACGCAGCCTGACACCACTGGCGCGCATCGTCGACCATGCCGGCCACGCCCAGGCGCCGAACCTATTCACCACCGCCCCGGTTTCGGCGATCCAGCGCCTGCTCGCGCGTATAGAGTGGCCGTTGGAGGCAGTCGATCTGTTCGAGATCAACGAGGCCTTTGCCGTAGTGCCCATGGTCGCCATGCGTGAACTGGGTATCGCTCACGACAAGCTCAACGTGCACGGAGGCGCTTGCGCCCTGGGTCATCCCATCGGCGCCTCCGGAGCGCGCATCCTGGTCACGCTGCTGGCGGCGCTGCAGCAGCGCGGGCTCAAGCGTGGCGTGGGCGCCGTGTGCATCGGCGGCGGTGAGGCTACTGCCGTGGCCATCGAGTTGTACTGACTATCCATGCCATTGACCTGTGGAAGGGGCTTTCGGCTCGGGCATCCTGCTTCGCTCTACCTCCTGCATCCCTGCAGTCGTAGCCGCGAAAAGGCTCGCCGCTGAAGCGCCTCCCACGGTGATTAACCCGTTTACCGGAGCCAGCCATGCTACCCACTGAAGAAGAAATCCTGATCCGTGACATGGCCCGCCAGTTCGCCCAGGAGCGGCTGAAACCCTTCGCCGCCGACTGGGATCGCGAGCATCGCTTCCCCGCCGAGGCCATCGCCGAGATGGGCCAGCTGGGCTTTATGGGCATGCTGGTGCCCGAGTCGTGGGGCGGCGCCGAGACCGGCCACCTGGCCTACGCCATGGCTCTGGAGGAGATCGCCGCGGGCGATGGCGCCTGTTCCACCATCATGAGCGTGCACAATTCGGTGGGCTGCATGCCGATCCTCAAATACGGCAGCGAGGAGCAGAAGCAGCGCTTTCTTCGCCCGCTCGCCGAGGGCAGCATGCTTGGTGCCTTCGCCCTGACCGAGCCGCAGGCCGGCTCCGACGCCAGCGACCTGCGCACCCGCGCGCGGCATGATGGCGACCACTATGTGCTCAACGGTGCCAAGCAGTTCATCACATCAGGCAATCACGCCGGCATGGTCATCGTTTTCGCCGTCACTGATGCGCAAGCGGGCAAGAAGGGTATCAGCGCCTTTATCGTGCCCACCGATACGCCGGGTTTCTCGGTCGTGCGTGTGGAGGACAAGCTTGGCCAGCATGCCTCCGACACCTGCCAGATCCAGCTCGACGAGGTGCGTATCCCGGCCGACCTGCGCCTGGGCGAGGAGGGCGAGGGTTATCGTATTGCCCTGGCCAACCTGGAGGGCGGTCGCATCGGCATCGCCGCACAAGCGGTGGGTATGGCCCGCGCCGCGTTCGAGGCGGCGCGCGATTACGCCCATGAGCGAGTGACCTTCGGCAAACCGATCATCGAGCATCAGGCGGTGGCTTTCCGTCTGGCCGATATGGCCACGCAGATCGCCGTGGCACGGCAGATGGTGCATCACGCTGCCAGCCTGCGCGAGGCCGGGCAGCCCTGTTTGACCGAGGCCTCGATGGCCAAGCTGTTCGCCTCGGAGATGGCCGAGCGGGTGTGCTCGGCGGCGATCCAGACCCTGGGTGGCTACGGCTATCTCAAGGACTTCCCGGTCGAGCGTATCTACCGCGATGTGCGGGTGTGCCAGATCTATGAAGGCACCAGCGACGTGCAGCGGATGGTGATTGCGCGCAGTTTGTAGCGCGGCGCGGTTTTTGTGGGAGCGGACTTGTCCGCGAAGCTTTTCCAGACAAGGCTTCGCGGACAAGTCCGCTCCCACAATGCCCCCAATACCCCTGGTGTTCCCGAGTTCAATCGAACTGATACTGCACGCCAGCACCGACATACCAGGCGCGTTCCGGGCCGGGCTCGTAGTAGCGGCCATTGCTGTCGCCGACGATCACCGAGCCGATGTACTCACGATCCAGCAGGTTGTCGATACGCAGCACCTGGTTGAAGGTCAGCGCGCCTAGCTTCTGCTCGAAGCGCGCCTGCCAGTTGAACAGCGCGTAGCTGGGCGCCGTCTTGGCGCTGTTGCTGTCCTCGACATAAAGCTTGCTGCGATACAGGCCTTCGACGGCGGTGCTGAACCAGTCGACTGGCTTCCAGGCAAGCTCGCCATACAGGGTGCTGGTGGGAATGCCGGGCAGATGGTTTCCGCTCTCGATCACCTCGCCGCGGCTGCTGAAGTCCTTGCTGTAGGTCGCGTCGATATGGGTGTAGGCAAGGTTGGCGCGTAGGGTTTCGCTCAAATGGCTTTCCAGGGACAGCTCCACGCCGCGGCGGCGGGTTTGGGCCGCGTTCTGAAAGGTGTTGCGGCCACCACTGGCCGATTCGACCACCAGCTCGTCGTCGGTATCGATCTGGAACAGTGCCAGCTGCAGGCTGGTGGCGTCGGCGAGACGGGCTTTCAGGCCGACTTCGAATTGTTCGCTGGTGGCCGGTTTCAGGTCGAAGCCGAAGGTGTTGTCAGGCCCGGAGTAGGAAAGCTCGTTGAGTGTAGGTGTCTCCAGGCCCTTGCCCCAACTGGCGTAGATATTCACATCCGGCAGCAGCGCATAGCTGGCGCCCAGGGTTGGGGTCAGCTTGCGGTAGGTGACCGAGCCGCTGTCGTCGCCGTTGTCGCCTTGGATGAAATGGTCATCCACCTCGAATTTCACCTCGCTGTGGCGCAGGCCAGCCTGCAGCTGGAGCTTGCCCAGCTGCCAGGCGGCTTGCACATAGGGCGAGAGGCTGGTGACCTCGTTGCGTTCGTCGCGGCGCAGATCGCCCTTTACGCCAAGGGTGCTGCCAACGAAGTTCTCGTAGCCCTGACGATCATCGCGCGAGTAGTCGTAATCCAGACCCGTAGTGACGGTCAGCAGGCTGCTGCCCAGGTCGAACGACTGAATCCAGCGGTTGCCGATACCGTGGAAGCGCCGCTCGAAGTCGATCACTCCGCCGGAGTGCGACGGGTTGCCCTGCACCGCAACGGGAATCGACTGGTATTGGATCACCCGGCGCGTACCGCTATAGGCCGTGCTTTGCCAGGTGCCGGCAGCGAAGCTGCGCTCGTAGTTGAGGGCGAACTGGCGATGGTCAACGGTCTTGCGCGTATCGAACTGCAGGGCGCTAGGCGCTGCCGCACGGCGGTCGCTGCGTACCTGATCCCAGGTCAGCCCTTGCGGGTCCTGGGTGTCGTTCTGGTCCAGCTCGCTGAAGCTAAGGCTCAGCTTGCTGACATCGTCCGGGTACAGGGTCAGCTTGGCGAAGGTCTTGTCGAGGATCGCGCCGCTGTGGTCGCGGTAGCCATCGGTTTCGAAATGCGAGCGGTTGATGATGAAGCCGGCCTTGTCGTTGCCGCCCTCGGCCGAGACCCGGGTGCGACTGGTGCCGTAGGCGGCCTGTGAGGTGTCGACGGCGACCTTGGGCGCACCTTCGCCATCGCGCGAGAACAGCTGTATCACCCCGCCCGAGTTGCTGCCGTAGACGCTGGCGAACGGCCCGCGCAGCACCTCGATGCGCTCCAGAGTGTCGAGATCGAAGGTGGCCGCCTGGCCCTGGCCGTCGGGGTTGGACAGCGGCACACCGTCGGCCAGCAGCTTGATGCCGCGGATGCCGAAGGCCGAGCGGGCACCGAAGCCGCGTGAGGAAATCTGCAGGTCCTGCGCATAGTTCTGGCGGTTCTGCACCACCAGCCCGGGAACGCTGCCGAGCGCTTCGGAGAGGTTGACGCCGGGCTTGCCGAGCGTCGCCTGCTCGGCATCGATACGGTTGACGGAGAAGGGCAGTTGCCAGCCGCTGGCTTGGTAGCGGCTGCCGGTGATCACCAGCTCATCGATCTGGTAGGGCGTCTGGTCGGCTAAGGTCAGGCCCGGCAGCAGGGCGATGCAGGTCAGCTTGAGGCGCATGTAGCGATCCTTTTCAGATTTTCTTGTGGGTACCGTCTTGCAGGTGCGGTCGGTCATCAATGCGCAGAGCAGTGGCAGTCTCGGCGCCGCGCCGAGCAGCCAGAAAACCGCTGGAACAACGGACATCCATAGGTCGTGCCAGGTTGGACAAACCATCAGCGAGGCGCGCGTATGCCACACCTGAGTTGCCCGAAAACACTGGCCATCGCTGGAAGGCTCCCTACAGCTTCGATGTCGGTAATGATGCATTGGTCGCAGGCCTGCGCCGCGCCGAAGGCTCTGGATCGAGCCGTGCAGGGTAGCAGGGCAGCCCCGCTGGTGTGCCCGCGAAGTGGCTGATTTTGTATCCCGCATTTGCCATGCACTCGCGGCCTGCAGCTGTAGCGTCACTGCAACAGCTGCAGCGATCGGCGCTACACCTGTTGCGCATCAGTCCCATGGCCCTTCTCCCGGAAAATCCGGCAAGGCCCCGCAAATGCTGGGGCGTAGCGATCGAGGCGGCTCTGGCACAGGCGTTGCTCCAGCACTGGCAAGCCGCGAAATCATGTTCGTGGTCACAACAAGAACTGGAGAAAAACCATGAGTTCGATTGGCCTCAATATGCCTGTCGCCCGCTCGAGTCTCGACAGGCAAGCCACCTTGCGTCTTCCCCGAACTGCCCTGGTCGCAGCGCTGCTGCTGGCAGGTTTCTGCCAGGCCGCGCAAGCCGCCGATGTCGATGGCAAGCGCATCATCGCCGCCGACCAGGAGCCCGGTAACTGGATGAGCCACGGGCGCACCTACGACGAACAGCGCTACAGCCCGCTGGAGCAGATCAACCAGCAGAATGTCGACAAACTGGGCCTGGCCTGGAGCTACAAGCTCGACCTGGACCGCGGCGTTGAAGCCACGCCGATCGTCGTCGATGGCGTGATGTACACCACTGGGCCGTTCTCGGTGGTCTACGCACTGGACGCGCGCAACGGCAAGCTGCTGTGGAAGTACGACCCGCAATCCGACCGCAATCGCGCCGGCGAGGCCTGTTGCGATGCGGTCAACCGTGGCGTGGCGGTATGGAAGGGCAAGGTCTACGTCGGCGTACTCGACGGCCGCCTGGAGGCCATTGACGCCAAGACCGGCCAGCGTGTCTGGTCGGTCGATACCCGCTCCGACCACAATCGCAGCTACACCATCACCGGCGCGCCGCGGGTGGTCAATGGCAAGGTCATCATCGGCAACGGCGGCGCCGAGTTCGGCGTGCGCGGCTACGTCACCGCCTACGATGCCGAGAGCGGCGAGCAGGCCTGGCGCTTCTACACCGTGCCGGGCGACCCCAAGCTGCCGCCGGAAGACAAGGCCATGGAAATCGCCGCCAAGACCTGGCACGGCGATGCCTTCGCCGAGCAGGGCGGTGGCGGCACAGCGTGGGACTCCTTCGCCTTCGACCCGGAGCTGAACCTGCTCTATATCGGCGTCGGCAACGGCTCGCTGTGGGACCCGAAATGGCGTAGCGAGGCCAAGGGCGACAACCTGTTCCTGTCGTCCATCGTCGCCGTCGATGCCGACACCGGTGAGTACGCCTGGCACTACCAGACCACGCCGGGCGATGCCTGGGACTTCACCGCCACGCAGCACATGATCCTCGCCGAGCTGGAGATCGACGGCAAAGAGCGCAAGGTGCTGATGCAGGCGCCGAAGAACGGCTTCTTCTACGTCATCGACCGCGCCACCGGCGAGCTGCTGTCGGCCGAGAACATCGTGCCGGTGAACTGGGCCAAGGGCATCGACATGAAGACCGGCCGGCCCATCGTCGACGACGAGGCCGCCGCCTACTGGAAGGACGGCAAGCGCAAGCTGGTCACCCCGGCGTTCTGGGGCGCGCATGACTGGCACCCGATGTCGTTCAACCCCAAGACCGGCCTGGTCTACATCCCGGCGCACATCATGTCCGCCTATTACGAGCACATTCCGGAGGCCCCGGCGCGCAACCCGTTCAAGAGCATGTACCAGCTTGGCCTGCGCACCGGCATGATGCCGGAAGGCCCGGACGGCCTGCTGGAGATGGCCAAGTCCTGGTCCGGCAAGCTGATCGCCTGGGATCCAGTGAAGCAGAAGGCCGCCTGGGAAGTGCCCTACATCACCATCTTCAACGGCGGCACGCTGAGCACCGCCGGCAACCTGGTGTTCGAGGGCAGCGCCGACGGTCGGGTGATCGCCTACGCCGCCGAGGACGGCAAGAAACTCTGGGAGCAACCCGCCGCCAGTGGCGTGATGGCCGCGCCGATCACCTACTCGGTGGACGGCGAGCAGTACGTCACCTTCATGGCCGGCTGGGGCGGCGCGTTCTCCACCTTCGCTGGCGCCCTGTCGCTGCGTGCCGGCGTGCAGCCCTACGCCCAGGTGCTGACCTACAAACTCGGCGGTACCGCCAAGCTGCAGGAGCCGGCGCCATTGGCCAATGCACCGAAGCCACCGGCGCTGACTGGCGATGCGGCAACCGTCGAGGCGGGCGGCAAGCTGTACGACAGCTACTGCTCGCAGTGCCACGGCATCCATGCCGTCAGCGGCGGCGTGCTGCCTGATCTGCGCAAGATGGCGCCGGAGAAGCACCAGATGTTCCTCGGCATCCTCTACGGCGGCCGCGTGCCGGACGGCATGCCGTCGTTCGCCGAGGCCTTCGATGCCAAGCAGGTCGATCAGATTCACCAGTACCTGATCAAGCGCGCCCACGACCTTCAGGAAGAAGGCGACGCCTGGAAGAAATTCAGCGCCAACTGACCCATACGGGGCGCTTCTAAAAACGTAGGCGAGGCAGCCAGCGCAAGGCAAGAACAGGCGAAAAACGGTCGGAGTCGCGTTCGACTTTACGAGTTGTAAATGAGCATTTTGATCGGACTCGCGCCCGAGCCTGTTTTTAACGCAGCGATGGCAACGCAGGTAGTTTTTAGAGGTGCCCCGCGGGCGCATGCCGGCCTGGCATGCGCCCGTCCGCCCACTCCATATAGCGAGAGCGACCATGAGCGAAACCACTTACCAGAACTACATCGATAACGCCTTCGTCGGCAGCGACAAGCTGATCGAAGTGCGCAACCCGGCTACCGGCGACCTGCTGGCGCGCATTCCCGACGCCAGTGATGAGCAGGTCGACCGCGCCATCGCCGCCGCACGCAAGGCGCAGAAAGGCTGGGCGGCCAAGCCGGCCATTGAGCGTGCCGGCTACCTGCGGCGCATCGCCGAGAAGGTGCGCGCCAACGCCCCGCGCCTGGCGCAGATCATCACCCGCGAAGGCGGCAAGGTGCCGGCGCTGGCCGAGGTGGAGGTCAACTTCACCGCTGATTACCTCGATTACATGGCCGAGTGGGCGCGCCGCCTGGAAGGCGAGGTGCTGACCAGCGACCGTGCCGGCGAGCACATCTTCCTGCTGCGCAAGCCGCTGGGCGTGGTGGCCGGCATCCTGCCGTGGAATTTCCCGTTCTTCCTCATCGCCCGCAAGATGGCGCCGGCGTTGCTGACCGGCAACACCATCGTGATCAAGCCCAGCGAGGAAACCCCGATCAACTGCTTCGAGTTCGCCAAGCTGGTGGCGGAAGTTGGCCTGCCGACCGGCGTGTTCAACGTTGTCGGCGGTACTGGCGCTGGTGCAGGTAGTGCGCTGACCAGCCATGCCGGTATCGATCTGATCAGCTTCACCGGCAGCGTTGGTACTGGTTCGCGGATCATGGCCGCCGCTGCGCCGCATATCACCAAGCTCAACCTGGAACTGGGCGGCAAGGCGCCGGCCATCGTCCTGGCCGACGCCGACCTGGACCTGGCGGTAAACGCCATCAAGGCTTCGCGGGTGATCAATACCGGGCAGGTGTGCAACTGCGCCGAGCGCGTCTATGTCGAGCGCAAGGTGGCCGAGCAGTTTATCGACAAGATCGCCTCGGCGATGGCGGCGACCCGGTATGGCGACCCGTCCGCCCAGGCCGATCTGGACATGGGGCCGCTGATCAACCAGGCCGGCCTGGACAAGGTCGCGCAGATGGTACGCACGGCGGTCGGGCAGGGCGCGCAGGTAATGTCCGGTGGTGCGGTGGCCGACCTGGGTCAAGGCTTCCACTACCAGCCCACGGTGCTGGCCGGCTGCGCCAGCGACATGGAGATCATGCGCAAGGAAATCTTCGGCCCGGTGCTGCCGATCCAGATCGTCGATGATCTCGACGAAGCCATCGCCCGCGCCAACGACAGCGAGTATGGCCTGACCTCGTCGATCTATACCCGCAATCTCAGCGCCGCGCTCAAGGCCAGCCGCGAGCTGGACTTCGGCGAGACCTACATCAACCGCGAGAACTTCGAGGCGATGCAGGGCTTCCACGCCGGTACGCGCAAGTCCGGGATTGGCGGCGCAGATGGCAAGCATGGGCTGTACGAGTACACCCACACCCATGTGATCTACGCACAGGAATAAGGCGTGACCTTGGGCGGGCCAGTGCTGGCCCGCTCTTTTTTGTCTGCAGGAACAGGCGCTGGTGCTGTTGGCGAGGCAGGGATTTTTTTCGCGGACAAGTCCGCTCCCACAGGGACAGTGAGCTGCCAGCAGTCATACTTGTGGGAGCGGACTTGTCCGCGAAGCTTTTGGCCTCAACCGCGGCGCATCGTTGATCTGATGGCTCTCGCGTTCTGTATGGGAACCGAGGTATCGCGGCTGAAGCCGCTCCTACGCGAGCATGCGGCATGGCCGTCTTGTGGGAGCGGACTTGTCCGCGAAGCTCTTTTGCCCCAATAGCGGCGCATCGCTGATTTCATGGCTCGCACGCGGAGCGTGGGCGTGGCTGAGCAATCGGCTCAAAACAGCGCATTGGGCTGCACGATCCCGTACTTCTTCATCTTGCGATACAGGGTCGAGCGGGCCACGCCGAAGGCCTCGGCCACCGCGCTGATATTCCAGTGGTGTTCGCGCAGCGCTGCCTGCAGATGGCGTGCTTCGTCATTCTCCAGGCGGCTGACGAGGCGACCTTCGTGCGCCTGCACAGACGCGCCGGGCAGGGCAGGCTGCTGCAGTTCGGCCGGCAGGCAGTCCAGGTCGATACAACCATCCTCGGCCAGTGCCGCGGCATAACGCAGGCAACTGGACAACTGGCGAATATTGCCGGGCCAGGGGTGCTCGAGTAGACGCTGGCGCGCCGCGTCGGTCAGCCGCAATGGGCCGTGGTTGCGCAGCAGACTGTCGATCAGCGTGTCCCGATCGCTGCGCTCGCGCAGCGCAGGCAGGGCCAGAGGCATGCCGTTGAGGCGGTAGAACAGATCCTCGCGAAATGCCTTGCTGGCGATCATCTGCGCGAGGTCCTGGTGGGTGGCGGAAATCACCTGCACATCCAGCGGCAGCGGAGTTTCGGCGCCCAGTGGGAAGATCTCGCGTTCTGCCAGCACGCGCAGCAGGCGGGTCTGCAGATGCGCCGGCATGTCGCCGATCTCGTCGAGGAACAGGGTGCCGCCATTAGCCAGTTCCAGCTTGCCTTTCATGCCCTTCTTGTTGGCGCCGGTGAAGCTGCCGCCGCGATAGCCGAACAACTCGCTTTCGATCAGGCTTTCCGGAATCGCCGCGCAGTTCAGTGCCACGAAGGGGCCGCGGGCACGCGCGCTGGCTTGGTGGATGGCGCGGGCGAAGGCTTCCTTACCGGTGCCGGTTTCCCCGGTGATGAGGATCGGAATGTCCTTGTCCAGTACCTTGCGCAGGCGGCGCACGCCGTCCTGCAGGCGCGGATCGTTGCCGCCCAGGCGTTGCAGGTCGGGATGTTCGCTGCTGTTGGCAGGCCCAGGGCGGGCGCGCGTTTGCGGCTGGACGGCGGGGACGCGCAGGCTGACGCCGACCGGCGCGTCGTCCTGCAGGGTGCGCAGGTTGAGGCTGCGCGCGCCACCGTTGCTCAGGCTCAGCAGTTCGTCGACCCCAGCCGGGAGCAACTGGTCGATACGGCTGCCGAGCAGGTCGATTTGGCGCTCCTGCTGATAGCTGACGAAGGCCGCATGGTTGGCCCCGATGATCCGCCCCTGTTCATCGAGGGCCAGCAACTGCTCGTTGGCCAGGTCGCTGATGTCATCATGGGACTTCACCGAGAGCGTCATGCGGTCGCGGTAGCGCTGGCGGAAGCTGGCGTTCTCGATCATCCGCGCGTACATGATCACCAACTGCAACGTGAGGTACTGCGCCTCCTTGGGGCCGGCACTGTTGAGGCAGGTGGCGTTGAGGCAGCCGCGCAGCAGGTTCTGTGCGTCGTAGATCGGCGCCACCGAGCAGCTCAGGCGGAAGTTGGAAACCAGGAAGTGTTCCTGGTGGTGAATGGTCATGGCCTGGCGCGAGGCCAATGCGGTGCCGATGCCATTGGTGCCGACCGTGGATTCGTCCCAGCAGGCGCCGACGATCAGCCCGGCCTGGGTATAGAGGTCGTATTGCAGCGGCAGGCGGGTATCGAGCGTAACGCCGTGTTCGTCGCTGAGCAGCACGGCGAAGCCGGCCGGTACTACGCGCTTGGCCAGGCCGGTGACACCCTGACCGGCGATGCTCAGGTAGTCCTGATGCGAGCGCTGGTGTTCGCGCAATTCCTCTGCGGTCAACACATGCTTCTCGCCCTGTCCGTGTGGATCGAGACGATGCTGCATCACGCTGCGGTACCAGGAACGGGCGATCTGTTCGTCCGGATGGATGCGACGCTCCGGAAAATGATCGGCCACGAAAGCAGTGAGATCGCTAGGGCACGCCCCGGGCGAATGGATGCTCATGGGCACTCCTTGCAATGGTGCGTTGGCTCGCAGCCTTTTGTTGTTTTGCCGGTTCGCCCTGAAGCGCGCGGGCGAGCCCTGAATGAATGCGACTCTAGCCGTATTCAGGCGGGTTGGGAACCGCCAGGTCGAGTCGCGACCCTGTCTTCGGTTAATGGCTCGGCCGGGCTTCGTGGTTGACCCGGGCCGGCGAAGTTTTGCGTCAGTTGGACGCAGGTCGCCCGGCAATGCCGCAAAAAATGTTGAAAACGGGGGATTGTCGAACGTTTTGGATAGCGCTAACATCCGGCTCAAACAATGAGCGGCCCACCTCGATGGTGCCCATGGAGTTCCCATGCAACAGCAGCCTTCCGCACTGCCTGCCCGCACCACGCTCGTGGTCATGGGGGTCAGTGGTTCCGGCAAGAGCGAGATCAGTCAGGCGGTTGCAGCTGCCCTGGGCTGGCGCCATATCGAAGCCGATCATTTCCATCCTGCCGAAAACGTCGAGCGCATGCGTGCGGGTATCCCGCTGAGCGACGAGGATCGCCGCCACTGGCTCGATGCGCTGTGCGAGCAGATGCTGGCAGCACAGGCCGCCGGAGAGTGCTTCGTGCTGGCCTGCTCGGCGCTCAAGCGCGTCTATCGGGAGCGCCTGCGCCAGGCGATTCCTGGGCTGCAATTCGTGCACCTGAATATCGATCACGCCACTGCGGTGCAGCGTGTCGGTGCGCGCCCCGGGCATTTCATGCCGATCTCCCTGGTCGATAGCCAGTTCGCCACCCTCGAAAGCCCGGCCGGTGAGGCGCATGTACGTGTTGTGGATGCGCAGCAGCCCCGGCAAGTCGTAGTGGCCGAAATTCAGGCCTGGGTGCGCCGCGATGCCACGGAGGCGGTTTCCAGCGAAGCTCAGGATGTTCTCGATAGCGAAATTGATAGCGCTAACCAAGCGGCGCAACTGGGTGCCGAGCCAATCTATGAGGGCCGTATCGCGCGTCTGTTCGACCGCCTGAGCGATGGCCTGATGGCCGTTCTGATGGCGTTCATGGTGGTGGCCGTGTTCGCCAACGTGGTGCTGCGCTATGCATTCGGCACCGGCTGGCCGGGCGCCGAGGAACTGTCGCGCCTGGCCTTCGTCTGGCTGGTGTTCGTCGGCGTGGCCTCCGGCATGCGCCGTGGCGAGCTGATGACCTTCCGCATGATCCGCGACCGCTTCCCGCTGCTGGCGCAACGCCTGGTGGATTCGCTGAGCTGGATGCTGGTTGCCGGGGCCAGCCTGCTCTCGGCCTGGGGCGCCTGGAATCAGGTGCAATTCGGCTGGGGCAACGTCAGTACGGTGGTTGGATACCCCGTGGTGCTGGCCATGCTGCCGGTGCTGGCGAGCATGCTGGTGCTGGCGATTCTCGCCGTGGTGCAACTGGTCAACCTCTGGCGGCGTGCGCCACAGGTAACGCTGACCCAGGCGCACGTCGAATGATGCCGACCCCATTCCAACAAGACGGGCACTGCCCACCGAGGACCTGCCGATGACTGTCGCGGTATTTCTTTCCTCCCTGCTGGGGTTCATGGCATTCGGCATGCCCATTGCGTTCGCCCTGATCCTCACGGCGGCCGTGCTGATGTGGTACCTGGACTTCTGGGACGTGCAATTGCTGGCGCAGAACCTGCTCGCTGGTGCTGACAGTTTCCCGTTGCTGGCGGTGCCGTTCTTCATCCTCGCCGGTGAGCTGATGAACGCCGGTGGTATTTCCCGGCGCATCATCGCCATGGCCCAGGCGTATTTCGGTCACCTGCGCGGCGGCCTCGGCTACGTCGCCATCGCAGCCGCAGTGCTGTTGGCCAGCATGTCCGGTTCGGCCCTGGCCGATACCGCGGCGCTCGCCACCTTGTTGCTGCCGATGATGCGCCAGCGCGGTTACCCGGTACATTCCTCGGCTGGCCTGGTGGCCGCCGGCGGCATCATCGCGCCGATCATTCCGCCGTCGATGCCCTTCGTGATCTACGGGGTGGTCACCAATACATCCATCAGCCAGCTGTTCATGGCCGGCCTGGTGCCGGGACTGATCATGGGCGCAGGTCTGATCATCGCCTGGACCCTGATCGCTCGCGGCTTCACCGAGCCGACGCCGCCCAAGGCCAGTGCCGCCGAGCGGCGCCGGGTGCTGATCGACGGTGTGGCGGCGCTGATGCTACCGGTGATCATCGTCGGCGGCCTGCGCTTCGGCATCTTCACGCCTACCGAGGCGGCCGTGGTCGCGGCGGTCTATGCGCTGGCGGTGTCCACCTTGCTTTACCGTGAGCTGAGCTGGAGCGACCTGATGGAAACCCTGACCCGCGCCAGTCGCACCACGGCGTCGGTGATGTTCCTCTGCGCGGCCGCCACGGTATCGGCCTACATGATCACCCTGGCGCAGTTGCCGGACGAGATCGGCGCGATGCTCGGGCCGCTGGCCGAGCATCCGCGGTTGCTGGTGCTGGCGATCATGCTGCTGATGATCGCAGTGGGCATGGTGCTGGACCTGACCCCGACCATCCTGATCCTGGCCCCGGTGCTCGCGCCCATCGCGATCAAGGCCGGCGTCGATCCGGTGTATTTCGGCGTGATGTTCGTGCTGATCGGCTCCATCGGTCTGATCACTCCGCCAGTTGGCACGGTGCTCAACGTCGTCGGCGGCATCGGCAAGCTACGCATGGAGGTGCTGGTGCGCGGCGTCATGCCGTTCTTTCTGATCTATCTGGCCATCGTCGTGGCGCTGGTGGCGTTCCCCGCCATCGTCACCGTGCCGCTGGCCTGGTTGCGCTGAGTTGACCCACCGGCGCTGGCGCGCCGGCAACATTAACAACAATAAGAGGTAGTCCCGATGAAACGTCCGCTGCTCGCCATCCTCACCGCTGCCATGCTGTGCAGCCCACTCGCCGCCGTCACCGTTCACGCTGATGACGTCCGTTCACGAATGATCCGCTTCGGCTATGGCCTCAACGAGAACAGCAACCAGGGCCGTGCGGCCAAGCTGTTCGCCGAGGAGGTAGCCAAAGCCTCCGACGGTAAGCTCAAGGTGCGCACCTTCGGTGCTGCCAGCCTGGGGTCGGACGATCAGATGCAGAGCGCACTGATCGGCGGCGCGCAGGAAATGATGGTCGGTTCCACCGCCACCCTGGTAGGCATCACCAAGGAAATGGCGGTGTGGGACACGCCGTTCCTGTTCAGCAGTGCCGAGCAAGCCGATGTGGTGCTGGACGGTCCGGTCGGTCGCCAGGTCATGGACAAGCTGGAAGAGAAGGGGCTGGTCGGCCTGGTGTACTGGGAGAACGGCTTCCGCAACCTGACCAACAACAGCCGTCCGATCAACAAGCTGGAGGACTTCTCCGGGGTCAAGCTGCGCGTGATGCCCAACCCGGTGTTCCTCGAGACTTTCAAACTGATGGGCGCAAACGCCGTGCCGCTGCCGTTCTCCGAGCTGTTCACCGCGCTGGAGACCAAGGCGGTCGACGGCCAGGAAAACCCGTTCAACACCATCCTCTCCTCGAAGTTCTACGAAGTGCAGAAGTACCTGACCGTAACCAACCACGTGTACAGCCCGTGGATTGTCACCGTGTCCAAGCGCTGGTGGGACGGCCTGTCGCAGACCGAGCAGAACATCCTGCTGGAGGCGGCCAAGAAGGCACGCGACTTCGAGCGTAAGGACACCCGCGAGGAAGCAGCTCGCGCCCTGGCCGAGCTAAAGGAGAAGGGCATGCAGATCAACGAAGTGGAGCCGGCCGAAGTACAGCGCATGCGTGACCAGGCCGCGCCGGCGATCCAGAAGGTCGTCGACACGGTCGGCCAGCATCTGTTCGATCAGGTTCAGGCCGAAGCCGAAAAGGCTGCTTTGTAAGCAATGCTGTTCAGTTAAGGCTGCGCGCTTAGCTCCCCTCTCCATTTATGGGAGAGGGCTGGAGCGCAGCAAAGCTTTGTAAGAACCTGCCCAGGCTCAGGCCAGGCAGCGCACAGCCAAAGCTGGTCAGGTTCGAGGTTTAGCGGGGCACGCAGGTGGTAACGCTCCTTGCATGGTGGCGTTACCCCGGGCGGCGTGTCCCGCGCTTTATTCACCAGCGGGGCTGGTAGAATCGCCCGCTGGTAAACAATGGAGGCGCTATGACTCAACGCCGTCGCCGGTCCGCTGAACGCGTCACCCTGTCCGATGTGGCCAAGGCCGCCGGCTGTTCGCTGATGTCTGCCTCGCGCGCACTGTCGCAGCCGGGGCGGGTATCCGATGCACTGCGCGAACAGGTGATGCGCGCTGCGCAGGCGCTGGGCTACGTGCCCAACCCGGCTGCGCGGGCGTTGGCCAGTTCGCGCTCGAATCTGGTGGCGGTGGTGATTCCGTCGCTGTCGAATTCGGTGTTCGTCGATACCGTCGAGGCCATCCAGCGTGTGCTGATGCCGGCCGGTTTCGAGATGATGATCGGCGTCAGCCACTACCGGGTCGAGGAGGACGAGCGCCTGCTGCGTTCCTACCTGGCGCACCAGCCGGCGGGCATGCTGGTCACCGGCTTCGAGCGCAGCGATGCGGCGCGTGAAATCCTCGGTGCCAGCAGCTGCCCGCTGGTGACGCTGATGGAGCTGAGCGAAGAGCCGGAGGACTACTGCGTCGGCTTTTCGCAGGTCGAGGCCGGCGCTGCCATGACCCGTGCCCTGGTGCAGCGCGGTTATCGTCACGTCGCCTTCGCCGCGGCGCAGCTCGACCCGCGTACCCTGCAGCGCGCCGAGGGCTATCGCCAGGTGATGCAGTACCTCAATCGCCATGATCCGGCGCTGGAGCTGCTGACGCCGCAGCTGTCGTCGATCGGCCTGGGCGCCGAGTTGCTCGATCGCCTGCTGGCGCAGCAACCGCAGATCGATGCGGTGTTCTTCAACAACGACGACCTGGCCATGGGCGCGCTGTTCCGTGCGCGCCAGCTGGGCCTGGACGTGCCGGGACGCCTGGCTATCGCCGGCTTCAACGATCTGCCGGCGGCGGCCTGGATGCATCCTGCTCTGAGCACGGTGCGCACCACGCGCGGTCGTATCGGCGAGCTGGCGGCGAACATGCTGCTGGCGCTGATGCGCGGTGAAACGCCGGAGCAACACTGTATCGACGTCGGTTTCGAACTGGTGATGCGCGACAGCGCCTGACGCTACTGCTTCTTGCTCGCCGCCAACTGTTCGGCGGCATCCAGACGCAGGCGTTCGCGCTCATCGAAACGTTCTGCAGCCAGAGCCTCGATCGCTGCACGCTTGTCTCCGCTGCTGAGGCCTTCGCTGGCCTCGATACGCGCTTTCGCGGCGATGTAGTCGCCCAGACGTTGCTGCCAATTCTCCCGCTGGCTATCCAGCGCCTCAAGACGCGTGGTGGCTTCTGCACCGACCAGTTGCTGGCGCATCTGGCGGATCTGCGCTGCGCTGGCGCCCTCGGCCTGCAGCCGCGCTGTGTTCTGCCGTAGTTCCTGTTGCAGTTGCGGCAGTACGGCGTCCTGTAGCTCTTCGGGCAGGGAGGTACGCAAGCGGTCGACGGCAATGCCTTTTTCTTCGGGACTCATACGGGCGTCGTGCTGGATGGCCAGGCGCTCCAGGGTGAAGCGGTTATAGCCTTCCTCGCGGGCGAAGAAGGCCTGGTGCGTCTCGTTGTCGAACAGGCGCGCGCGCAAGGCCTGTACGGCGCTCTCGCGCTGGAGCATGGCATCCAGGCTGGCCATTTGCGGCAGGTCACGCTCAAGCAGCACCAGCTCAAGCTTGTAGCTCAGGTACTGCTCCAACAGCGTCCGGGCACGGGCTCTCGCCGGCTCCTGAAGCTGGCTGTCGATGTAGGTGCGCAGCCGCGAAACACTAGCATCGAGGCTTTCTTCGCCGATGCTGGCGAGGAAGTAATCGAAGATCCGCCGGATATCCTCGCTGACGATCAGATTGCCGGCAGCATCGATGCGAAAGCTGCCGTCGACTTCGGTGCCGACAAAGGAGCTGGGCAGGGCCAGCCTGGCAGCCTTGTTCGGTCTGTCTTCGCTGCGCGGCGCTGTGGTCTCGGCAGTCGGCTCTGCTGCGGATGGCGGCGCCATCACGGCGGCGGGAGAAGGGAGTTGAGTGGGCTGGTGCCCGGGTTGCAGATAAAGCATCAACGCCAGGCTGGCGGCGATCAGTAGAGGCAGGGCTAACAGGGCTTTCTTCACGGCAGGTTCCAGTAAGACGTCGGATCGCAGTCCGAACCGTTGCTCAGCGCTGATGCCTCGCAGGGTGCGTCGTGCGTACCCTGCGAGGAACTGCAGTTCAGAGCCCGGCGTTCTTCAGGCGGTTGGCGTGCTGGCGGTAGACCGTCACCGGATCGGTCTCGAACAGGCTGGTCAGGCCGAGGGTCTGGTTGACCTCGTCGAGGTGGTTCATCCGGTAGTTGTCACGGATCACCTGGCCCATGCGCGAGCTGCAGCGACCAACCAGGCCGTCGTTGGCCTCGTTGCCGAAGGTCAGCGAGGACGCGCCCATCAGCAGGTCACTGGGGTCGAGCACGTTGGTCAGCGGGCTGGTGCCGCTCCAGGAGTAATAGCGCACGCCGTTCACGCTATAGGCCCCTTCGCCACAGGCACTGGTGGGAATGCCCTGCGGGAACTTGGCGTTGAAGCGCGCTGCGCCTTCGCTGTTGAGCGATTCCAGCGAACCCAGGGCATTTTGCGGCGTGGTGCTGGAGCTGCCGGAGAGGAAGTTGATCAGCGTACCCAGGCCATTGACGATGCCCGCAAGCAGCGGGGTGGCGACCGGGCCGGTGGGTCCATCGCTGATGCCCTTGAGGAAGTCGGCAGTGGCTGAGCCCCGGTGCGGTGCGCCGACGCTGGTGACCGAGGCGACCAGGTCCGGACGCACCGCAGCGACGTAGCGCGTGGTCGGGCCGCCATGGCTATGGCCGATCAGGTTGACCTTGCGCTTGCCGCTGATGGCGACGATGTCCTCGACCTGCTGCAGCAATTGCTCGCCGCGCGCTTCCGAAGTGTCCAGCTGGCTGACTTCGGTGACATAGACGCTGGCGCCGTCACGGCGCAGGGCGGCCGGAATGCCATACCAGTAATCGATGCCCAGGATGCTGTCGAAGCCGAGCATGCCGTGGCCGAGGACGATGGGATATTGGGTCTGGGTGTAGCCTGAGGAGCCGAACCAGGCGGCCTGGGTCTGGCCGCTGGCGAGCAGGCCGGCGCCGAGGCAGAGGGCGAGCAGGGTTTTATTGTTCTTCATGGGCGCTCTCGATGGATTGATTGGAAAGCTTCCTGCCAGGCGATCGCACCCATCCCGTGGCACGTACGGCGCAAGAACGATGGCAGGAAACATGCCATTGCCCTGCTTTTTTGCGTAATGCCTCTATTCCGGTACTTTGCTTGCTACTGAGCCTATCGTGCGGCGATAACGTCGGCTAAGTTCTGTTACGTGCCGACACACCTTAGCGCGCGCAGGGCCGCACATTGTGCTGCCCCGAGAACGGATGGCGAGGGTTTCGGGTGACCGGCATAGCGGCGCGTGGGCCGTTGGCCAATCAAAGGTCAGGCTGGCAGCGGAGCGCGCCTTGACAGTTTGCCGTGGGCTTCTCTAGGATGCGCCCTGCGCCGATTTAAACAGCTACTTGCGGGGCGCCACAAGGTGTTGTCATCAGCACCTGAAATTCCGCTAAAGCGCTGGTTCGGTGTCGCCTCCCACCGCTGCCCAGCGGGATTCTCGAGGCGGAGACTCGACCATGATCTGTCCCCAACCCCTTATTCGCCTGGCGCCCATCACCTCGGGCCTGCTGCTGCGCAATCCGCGCGTGCTGCTCGGCGGAAGCCATCAGCCCACCTTGCTGCGTTATCTCGAAGGCTGGCCCAAGCGCTGGGCCGGGTCGCGTGCGTTTCGCATCCAGTTCGTACAGAACGGCGAGTCGCTGAGCCGCTTCGCGCGGGACAGCTTCGACCTGGCGGTGATCCAGGCCCCGTGCGCCGAGGATCTGGCGCAAACCGTGGGTGAGCTGGTGCGCGTGGCGCGTCAGGGGCTGATCACCCGCCCTACGTGGGGCAGTGTCTAGGAATAGTCGATCTCGACGATGTAGCAGGTCTTCTCGCCACTGGGGCTGTGCACGCGAACCTCGGCGTCCAGTTCCTTGCCGACCAGGGCGCGCGCCAGTGGCGAGTCGATGCTGATCAGGCCCTGCTTCAGGTCCAGCTCGTCAGGGCCGACGATACGGTAGCGTGACTGTTCGCCGTCCTCGTCTTCGATGGTGACCCAGGCGCCGAAGTACACCTTGTTCGGATCGGACGGTTTTTCGCTGACCACCTTGAGCTTTTCCAGGCGCTTGGTGAGAAAGCGCACGCGGCTGTCGATTTCGCGCAGCATTTTCTTGCCGTAGGTGTACTCGGCGTTTTCCGAACGGTCGCCCTGGGCCGCCGCTTCGCTGACCGATTGCGTCACCTGTGGCCTGCGCACATGCCACAGCTCGTGCAGCTCGGCGCGCAGGCGCGCTTCGCCTTCAGGCGTGATCAAGGGGGTGCCCGCAGGGCGAGGGGGGCGATAGCGGCTCATGGTGTCTCTTAGAGGGGCAAAGGGGCGCCAGTCTAGCAAACCCCTTCCTCCAGGCTCAGCCTTCGCGCAATACGCTCAGGGGGCTGGCATTCAGAGCGCGGCGGGTGCCGAGTACGCCGGCCAGGCCGATCAGCAGAGCGCCAATCACAGGGAGCAGGAGCAACCGGGGGTGAGGCTGCCAGCTCATGTCGAAGGCATAACGGTAGAGCAGGAAACTCACCAGCTCGCAGCCCAGCGCGGCAAGCAGGCCGGCGGCAGCGCCCAGCAGACCGAACTCGGCACGTCGGGCGCTGATCAGCAACTTGCGCTCGGCGCCCAAGGCGCGCAGTAACGCCCCCTGGCGAATGCGCTCGTCCAGCGTGGCCTGCAGTCCTGCGAGGAGCACGGTGATGCCGGCGGCGAGTACGAACAGCAGCACGTACTCGATGGCCAGGGTGACCTGGGCGAGAATGCTGCGCAGCTGCGCCAGCAGCGCGTCGACCTGCAGCAGGGTGACGCTGGGGAAGGCGCGGCTGAGGGTGACCAATTCCGCGTCCTGGCCGGGTGGCAGGTAAAAGCTGGTCAGGTAGGTGGCGGGCAGGTCCTGCAGGGTCTGCGGCTCGAAGATCATGTAGAAGTTGGGCTGGAAGCTGTCCCAGTCCACCTGGCGCAGGCTGCTGACCTGCGCTTCGCGCTCGATGCCGCCGACGTTGAAGCGCAGGCGGTCGCCCAGTTTCAACTGCAGGCTTTCAGCCAGCTCGGCCTCGACGGAAACGCCAGGCAGTTCGCTGGCGTGCGCCGCGCCCCACCAATTGCCGGCGGTGATCAGGTTGTCCGATGGCAGCTCCTCGGCCCAGGTCAGGCTGAGGTCGCGCTGGATGGCGCGCTCGCCGCGGCTTTCCTTGGTCACCAGTTGGCGCACCGGCTCGTCGTTGATCATGATCAGCCGACCGGGCACCACCGGATACAGCGGCGCCGGGTGTGGCGATAGTTCGGCCAGGCGTGCGGCGAAGGCATCGCGTTCTGCCGGCAGCACGTTGAGGGCGAAGTGGTTGGGCGCATCCTCCGGCAACTGGTCCTGCCAGGTGTCGAGCAGCTCGCCACGCAGCAGAGCGATTAGCGCCATGGCCAGCAGGATCAGGCCGAACGCCAGCGACTGGCCAGCGGCGGCCAGCGGATGGCGCAGCAGTTGTCCAAGACCCAAACGCCAGGGCAGGGCGGCGCGTTGCAGCATGCGACGCAGGCTTTGCAGGCCGAGCAACAGCAGGCCGCCGAGCACTACCGCCGCCAGCAGGCCACCGCCGAGCAGTGCCAGGGTCAGGCGCAGGTCCAGGCTCAGGCGCCACATGATCAGGCCCAGCGCGACCAGCGCCGCGCCGTACACCAGCCAGGAGCTCGCCGGCACCGGCAGCATGTCGCGGCGCAGCACGCGCAGCGGCGGCACGCGCCCGAGAGCCGCCAGCGGCGGCAGAGCGAAGCCGGCCAGCGCTACGAGGCCGGTAGCCATCCCGGCGAGAGCGGGCCACAGGTCAGCAGGTGGCAGATCATCGGGGATCAGACCGC
>NZ_DJSX01000053.1:0-53412 GCF_002439135.1 Pseudomonas sp. UBA6323
AACTCGTAGAGCTCGTCCTGCAGGCGCTTGACGATCTGGCCTTCCAGTACCACGTGAGTATCGTCGGCAGGACGAGCTCTACGAGTTCAAGGACGCCACCGGCACCATCCAGGTCGAGATCGACGATGAAGACTGGCCGGGTCAGCAAGTTTCGGAAACCGCCAAGGTGCGTCTGACCGGTGAAGTCGACAAGGACTTCAACAGCCGCGAGATCGATGTGGATCGCGTCGAGCTGATCAACTGATCGCGATGCCCCCAGCCCGCCCGCCACGTCAGTTCGTGGCGGGCTTTTTCGTGTTAGTCAGAGTAATCCACCATGCGTCGTCTGCTCTCCATCAATCCCTGGCTGTATCTGCTGCTTTTCGTGCTGGTGCTCACCGCTGTCCTGGGCCAGCAGTACCGGCTGTTCGAAAGAGCCTGGTTCTCCGTGCAGGAATGGCAGCATGGCGCGCAATGGCGCGGGCAGTCGTTGTGGCTGGGCGACTACCGCGTGGTAATCGAGGCCAAGCCCATCGCCGATATCAGCGACGTCTCGGCGCTGACCTACGACCCGAACCGGCGCAGCCTGTTCAGCGTCACCAACAAGCCGGCCAAGGTGATCGAGTTGAGCCTGCAGGGCGACCTGCTGCGCACCATCGACCTCGAAGGTTTTGGTGATCCCGAGGCCATCGAATATGTGGCGCCTGGCATCTATGTGATTGCCGATGAGCGCGAGCAGCGCCTGGTCAAGGTGCGTATCGATGGCGCCACGCGGGTGATCGATGCCGCCGACTTCCAACAGCTTTCGCTGGGTATCGGTCGTAACGGCAACAAGGGTTTCGAAGGCCTTGCCTACGACGCGCAGAACCAGCGCCTGCTGGTGGCCAAGGAGCGCGACCCGGTGCGCATCTTCGAAGTGCTCGGCTTCCCGCATGTCGATGACAGCAAGCCGTTGGCGCTGCAGGTCAATACCGATCCCAAGCGCGATGCCCGGCTGTTCGTGCGCGACCTCTCCAGCCTCGACTTCGATACGGCGACCGGTCATCTGCTGGCCCTGTCGGACGAATCGCGCCTGGTGATCGAGCTGAATGCCGCAGGCAAGCCGGTCAGCACCCTGTCACTGCTGCGCGGGCAGCATGGCCTGCAACACAGCGTGCCGCAGGCCGAGGGGGTGGCGACCGATGACGCGGGCAATCTCTACCTGATCAGCGAACCGAATCTGTTCTACGTCTTTCGCAAGCCGCAGTGACTGCCCTCAGTGCGAGTGGCTCTTGCCGACGTGGGTATGGCCGTCATCGGGCAAGGGCTGCACGCCGCCGCTGACATTGAGCTGGCGCAGGATGCCGCAGTCCTCCGCCTCCTGCGGGCCATTGCAGCGGTCGCGCAGTTCGCTTAGCTGGTCGCGCAGCGCCAGCAGACTGGTGATGCGCGCCTCCACGTGCTCGATATGTTCGTCCACCAGGCTGTTGATGCCGGCGCAGCTCTCATGGGGCAGGTCGCGCAGGGCCAACAGCCGCTGGATTTCTTCCAGAGTCATGTCCAGCGTCCGGCAATTGCGGATGAACACCAGGCGCTCCAGGTGCTCGTCGCCGTACAGGCGGTAATTGCCTTCGCTTCGCGCGGGCGCCGGCAGCAGCCCCTCGCGCTCGTAATAGCGCACGGTTTCCACCTGGCAGCCGGCCTTCTTCGCCAATTCACCGATTTTCATGCGATCGCCTCCGTGGGTGCTTGACCCTATAGTGACTACAGGGTGTGTACTGCGCAACAGAGACCTGACGGAGACTTGCCATGAGCCGCTGCTGCGATCACTCGCACCAACAGCCACCCACCCGCCACGAGCATGACCATGAGCCGGCGCTTCAGGCGTCCGTCGTCGAGCCGCTGGACGGGGCGGTGACCACCCGCATCCGCATCGAGCAGATGGACTGTCCGACGGAGGAACGCCTGATCCGCGATGCGCTGGGCCGGCTGCCTGGCGTGGCGGGCCTGCAATTCAATCTGCTGCAGCGCGTGCTTGTCGTCAGCCATGACGAAGGGGCGCTGGCTCAGGTAGTGCCAGCGATTCAGGCGCTGGGCTTTACCCCGCAAGTGGAGGATCAAGGCGCTGCTCAACAGCCGGCCGCCGCGCCGGCGAAGAAGCCCTGGTGGCCGCTTGCGCTGGCCGCAGTGGTGGCCACCGCTTCGGAGGTAGTGCATTTCGCCGCGCTCGGGCCGGACTGGTTGGTGGCAATGCTAGCCCTTGCTGCCATCGGTCTGTGTGGGCTGAATACCTACAAGAAGGGCTGGATCGCCCTGAAGAACCGCAACCTCAACATCAACGCCCTGATGAGCATCGCCGTGTCCGGCGCGGTGCTGATCGGCCAGTGGCCGGAGGCGGCGATGGTGATGGTGCTGTTCACCCTGGCCGAGTTGATCGAGGCGCGTTCGCTGGATCGGGCACGCAACGCCATCCGCGACCTGATGGACCTGGCGCCGCCGCGCGCCACGGTCAGGCAGACCGACGGCAGCTGGCAGGAAGTCGACGTGCAGGCCATCGCCCTCGGCGCCGTGGTGCGCGTTCGTCCGGGCGAGCGTATCAGCCTCGATGGCGAGGTGGTGGGCGGCAGTTCGACCGTCAACCAGGCGCCCATCACCGGGGAGAGCCTGCCGCTGGAAAAACGTGCGGGCGATCCCGTCTTCGCCGGCACCATCAACGAGGCAGGTTCGCTGGAGTTCCGCGTGACTGCCGCGGCGCGCGACACCACGCTGGCGCGCATCATCCATGCGGTAGAGGAGGCGCAGGGCTCGCGTGCACCGACCCAGCGCTTCGTCGACCAATTCTCGCGCATCTATACCCCTGTGGTTTTCGCCTTCGCCCTGGCGGTGGCCGTATTGCCGCCGCTGCTTAGCGGCGGCGCCTGGTTCGACTGGGTCTACCGCGCCCTGGTGTTGCTGGTGGTGGCCTGCCCCTGCGCGCTGGTGATTTCCACTCCGGTGACCATCGTCAGCGGCCTGGCGGCGGCGGCGCGCAAGGGCATCCTGATCAAGGGCGGCGTGTATCTGGAGAATGGCCGCCACCTGGCCTTGCTGGCGCTGGACAAGACCGGCACCCTGACCCACGGCAAGCCGGTGCAGACCGACAGTCTCCACCTGCTGGAGGTGGAAGAGTCCGTGCATGCGGTTTGGGCGGCGAGCCTGGCCGCGCGCTCCGACCACCCGGTTTCCAGGGCGCTGGCCCGGCGGGCTGAAGAAAAGGGGCAGGCACTGCTCGACGTCGAGGACTTCGAAGCGCTGCCGGGGCGCGGCAGCAAAGGCCGTATCGATGGCAGGCTGCTGTATATGGGCAATCACCGTCTGGTCGAAGATCTCCGGCTCTGCTCGGCGCAGTTGGAGCAGCGCCTCGAAGCACTGGAGCGTCAGGGCAAGAGCGTAGTAGTGCTGTGTGACGAGCAGCGCGCGCTGATGCTCTTCGCCGTGGCCGATACGGTGCGCCAGACCAGCCGCGAGGCGATTGCCGAGCTGCATGGGCTGGGCGTGCGTACCTGCATGCTCACCGGTGACAACGCCCACACTGCGGCGGCCATCGCCGAGCAGGTCGGCGTCGATGAGGCGCGCGGCGACCTGCTGCCGGCGGACAAGCTGGCCTGGATCGAGACGAGCCAGGCGCGCGGCAAGGTGGTCGGCATGGTGGGCGATGGCATCAACGATGCGCCGGCGCTGGCCAGGGCCGAGATCGGCTTCGCCATGGGCGCCGCTGGCACCGATACGGCGATCGAGACGGCCGACGTCGCACTGATGGACGACGATCTGCGCAAGATTCCGGCTTTCGTCCGTCTTTCCCGGCAGACCCACGCGATCCTGCTGCAGAACATCGTCCTGGCGCTGGGCATCAAGGCGATCTTCCTGGGCATGACCCTGGCGGGCGCGGCGACCATGTGGATGGCGGTGTTCGCCGACATGGGCGTCAGCCTGATGGTGGTGTTCAACGGCCTGCGCCTGTTGCGCAAATAAGGAAGCTGCCATGAAGTTGCAAGAAGCCATCGACGAAGCCTTCAACCAGGCGCTGCACGAACTGGCTGCCCGCCGTAGCGCCGCAGCGCTGGTCTGGCTGGAGCGGGCACACATCCTCACCCAGCGTCGCCCATGGCTGCATGCACGTTCACATTGGCTGATGCTGCGCGCCGGCTGGCAACAAGGCGATATGCGTGAGGTGCTGGGGCAAGTGCCGCGCATCCTGGCGGCGCTGTTGTTCTCGCGCATCTGGGTACCCGTCGGCAACACCGGACGGGCGCGGGTCAGTGCCTTTCAACCGATGCCGGTCACTGAGGATTTACAGGCATTGCTGGCATCTGAACGTCAGCAGCGAGTGCCGGAAGCCTAGGCATCCGGCACTCGCCTCGTCATATCAGAACAGGTAATGCAGGCCCAGGGTGTAACCGGCCTGGTCACCATTGTCGTGCTGTAGACGTGCATTGGCCTCGGCGTAGACGGCAAAGGCTTCGCTGACCGCCAATTGTGCGCCCAGGCGCGCGCGGGCGAAGTGTTTGTCGTTCTCCAGGCCATTGGCCACGCGCCGCGCCGAGCCATCGGCGAGACTGGTCACCACGAAGTCCTCGCTCATGCCATCGCCCAGTTCCTCGATCCAGGCCAGGCTTGCGTAGGGCTGCAGGCGTATCGCCCCATCCAGGGCGAAGTGGCCGCGTACCTGCCAGCCGAGGCTCAGCTCCATGGAGTCGAAACGTTCGTCATCGAAGCGCAGGGCAGTGCGTTGCGTGGACTTTTCACTGAAACCGTCGAGCTTGTAGTGGCGATAGTCGATGCCCACTTGCGGGCCGGTACGCCAGTCGCCGAAGAGCAGGTCATAGCCACCGAGCAGGCGCGCCCCCCAGAAGGTCGCGTCGGTCTCGCCGGAGAGCCGCTGGTTGAGCAATACGGGCCCGCCAGCGTTGCCCTGGATGAACACCGAACGGTCCAGGTCGAAGCGGGTACGGCCCGCGCTGATGTCGGCATTCAGCCACAGCGGTCCGGCATTGCTCAGCAGCGCATAGAGGCCCGCCTGCCAGGTATCGCTCTCGACCTTGCCGCCGTGCTGCAGGTCATCCTTGCCGCGGGTGAAGCTCAGGCCGGCGCCAAGGTTCAGCCATTCGCTGAGCTGGGTGTCGCCGAACATATAAGCGGTAGCCTGGCGCGAGCGCTGGTCCAGCGGGCTATCGAAGCCGCCGCTGGGCGAGAACTGGCCTTCCACGCCAACGCTGCCGTCGACACTGCCGACTTCGCGCGGTGTGGCCCGCAGGGTCTGCCAGCGGCGTTCGAGCAGTTGCTGGTGGGTCTGCTGCTGGCGTGCCAGGGTGTCTTCCAGGGTGCCCAGCATGGCGCCGCCGGATTGTGCCGCGTAGCGCAGGTCGGTGTTGGTGGCTTCCAGCACCAGGCGGGTCAGCAGCCGGGAATAGTCACGTAGGCGTTGTGCGATGCGCTCCTCGCCGAAAGCGCCGACCAGCACGGTCTCGTTGTCGAGGGCCGGGTTGTGCCAGGTCGCGCCACCCGGGATGGCCGGGTTGGTGGTCTGGTCATAACCATCGAGGGCGCCGATTTCCCAGTTGGTGGCTTCCAGGAACAGCACCGGAATACCCAGCCCCTCGAAGCTTTCGGCGTCGCTGCAGCAGCCGGTGCCTGCCGGGTAGCCGGCGTTGAGGCCTGGGTTGGTGTGCAGGTCGATGCCCAGCTCCTCGGCGATGCGGAAGGTGTGTTCGCGCAGCGACGCCAGCTCTGGCGCGGCAACGCTGTCGGAGCCGGCGTGGGCGTACATCATGTCGCCGGTGATCAGGCTGTCGATGTTGATCATGCCGGTCAGGCGGGCACGTGCCTCGGTGTCCAGGGAGGCGACGTAGGCGCGCGAGCCCCTGAGCCCTTCTTCTTCTGCGCCGAAGCCGATGAAGGTCACGCCGTCCTCGAAGGAAAGCCCCGCCAGGTTGCGGGCGATCTCCGTCAGCACGCCGGCGCCCGAGGCGTTGTCGTCCAGGCCCTGCAGGGTGGGGCGGCCAAAGTAGGTATCGAAGTGGGCGCCGATCACCAGGTTGTTGCCGGTAATACCGCGCGTCTCGGCGATCACGTTCTGCGAGTTGCGGTTACCTGCCCAGGTGAAATCCTGGCGATAGTTGTCGTAACCGGACGCCGACAGGCGTTGTTCCATCCAGGCGGTCGCACCGGCAAAACTGGCGGTATCGCGGTAGCGGCCCGGGTAGTCGTTGATCAGCGTGTCGACGGTCACGCCGGCATACTCGCCGTACTGGTAGGCCATGGCCAAGGGGGATAACAGCGTGCCGGCCAGGCCCAGTCCCAGGATGAGGGGTTTGATCACATCATGCTCCTTATGGTGTTTTTGTGGCATTCAGCGCAGAGCAGTATGTGGGCCTGAAAGCGAAACGTGCAGGGAAATGACGCAGAAAATGGTGGCAGGTGTCGCGTCATCGTAAAAAACGGGCAGGTGCCGCGATGGCGCCGATTGCGTATGCGCGAATAACTGGCAGGCCGGGCGCTTATTTGGTGCAAGCAAGCGACGGGTTGGGCGGGGGGATGCCCCGCCCGGAGGGTTCAGCGCTTGAGCGTTTTCACGCCTTCGGCGGTGCCGAGCAGCAGCAGGTCGGCCGGGCGGGCGGCGAACAGGCCGTTGGTGACCACGCCGACGATGGCGTTGATGTCCGCTTCCAGCTTCACCGGATCGGTGATCGACAGGTTGTGCACGTCGAGAATGACGTTGCCATTGTCAGTCAGCACGCCCTCGCGATATACCGGGTCGCCGCCGAGCCTCACCAGCTCGCGGGCCACGTGGCTACGGGCCATGGGGATGACTTCCACCGGCAGCGGGAAGGCGCCGAGAACCGGTACCAACTTGCTGGCGTCGGCGATGCAGATGAAGGTCTTGGCCACGGCGGCGACGATCTTCTCGCGGGTCAGCGCGGCGCCGCCGCCCTTGATCAGGTGCAGGCGCTCGTCGCTCTCGTCGGCGCCGTCGACATAGAACTCCAGCTCGGCGGTGCTGTTGAGGTCATAGACCGGGATGCCATGGCCTTTCAGGCGCGCGGCGGTGGCTTCGGAGCTGGCCACGGCGCCGTCGAAGTCCATCTTGTGCTTGGCCAGTGCATCGATGAAGAAGTTGGCGGTGGAGCCGGTGCCGACTCCGACGATGCTCTTGGCGTCGAGGCGGGGAAGAATGTGGTCGACGGCGGCCTGGGCCACGGCCTGTTTCAGCTGATCCTGGTTCATTGCGGGGGAATGCCTGGAAAGGTAAGGAGATGTGGCGCGAATTATAGCCGCAAGTGGCGTGCTGACGGGGCAGAACCCGCGCGTTCGTATGGTCGCCCGGCGCGGCGCTGGGGTAGACTCGGCAGTCCCTCAAAGCCCGAACGCCTGCGAAATCGCCATGCTCGAACAGTACGTGAAGAAGACCCTCACCTCGCGCGTCTACGACGTCGCGGTGGAAACCCCGCTGCAACCCGCCCGTCAGCTCAGTGAGCGGCTGGGCAGCCAGATTCTGCTCAAGCGCGAGGATCTGCAGCCGGTGTACTCGTTCAAGATTCGTGGCGCCTACAACAAGCTGGCACAACTGTCCGCCGAAGAGCTGGCGCGTGGCGTGGTCACTGCTTCGGCCGGCAACCATGCGCAGGGCCTGGCCCTGGCGGCCAAGCATCTGGGGGTGAAGGCGACCATCGTCATGCCGCGTACCACGCCGGAGCTGAAGGTGCAGGGCGTGCGCTCGCGTGGCGGCAAGGTGGTGCTGCACGGCGATGCCTTCCCCGAGGCGCTGGCGCATTCGCTGAAGCTGGTGGAGGAGAAGGGCTACACCTACATTCACCCGTACGATGATCCGCTGGTGATCGCCGGCCAGGGCACCGTGGCCATGGAGGTGCTGCGCCAGCACCAGGGCCACATCGACGCCATCTTCGTGCCGGTCGGTGGCGGCGGCCTGATCGCCGGCATCGCTGCGTACGTGAAATACCTGCGTCCGGAGATCAAGGTGATCGGCGTCGAGCCGGACGATTCCAACTGTCTGCAGCAGGCCATAGCTGCAGGCGAGCGCGTGGTGTTGCCGACGGTCGGCTTGTTCGCCGATGGCGTGGCGGTGGCGCAGATCGGCCAGCACACCTTCGATATCTGCAAGCATCACGTCGATGAGGTGATCACCGTCAGCACCGACGAGATCTGCGCGGCGATCAAGGACATCTACGACGATACCCGCTCGATCACCGAGCCGGCCGGCGCACTGGCCGTCGCCGGGATCAAGAAGTACGTCGAGCGTGAGGGCATCAGGGGCGAAGTGCTGGTGGGCATCGATTCCGGCGCCAACGTCAACTTCGACCGCCTGCGCCACGTTGCCGAGCGCGCCGAGCTGGGCGAGAAGCGCGAGGCGATCATCGCCGTGACCATCCCCGAGCAACCGGGCAGTTTCAAGGCCTTCTGCGAGGCGGTGGGCAAACGCCAGATCACCGAATTCAACTACCGCTATCACAGCGAAGGCGAGGCGCACATCTTCGTCGGCGTGCAGACCCACCCGGAGAACGACCCGCGTCAGGCGCTGGTCGAGGGGCTGCGCGAGCAGGGCTTCCCGGTGCTGGATCTGACCGATAACGAGCTGGCCAAGCTACATATCCGCCATATGGTTGGTGGCCATGCTGCCGGTGTCGGTGACGAGGTGGTGCTGCGCTTCGAGTTCCCCGAGCGTCCCGGTGCGCTGTTCAACTTCCTGCAGAAACTGGGCGGGCGCTGGAACATCTCGATGTTCCACTACCGCAACCATGGTGCCGCCGATGGCCGGGTGCTGGCCGCGCTGCAGGTGCCGGAAGACGAACGCCACCTGGTGCCGGCGGCGCTGGACGCCATCGGTTATCCCTACTGGGATGAAAGCGACAACCCGGCCTATCGCCTGTTTCTGGGCTGAACACTGCCTTCGACGTAACCCGCCGCAGCGCGCTGGCGGGTTGCACCCGCCCTACGTAATCGCCTGATAACAATGGAAGCCTCAATGGAACACTATCTGCTGGTTCGCATTCTCCACAGCGCCCCGGGCATATTGCTGCTGCTCGGCCTGATCGCCCACGGCGTCATGCTGTTCAAGGCGCAGCGCGGCGGTGATGCGGTCGTGCTGGCGCGTAAGCTGCGCGTGACCCTGCTGTTCAGCTTCCCGGCGTTCGCCGTGCTGGCGCTGAGCCTGCCGGTTACCGGCTACTGGATGGTCGATACTGCCGGCTGGCCGCTGGGGCAGACCTGGCTGCTGCTGGGCAGCATTCTATATGGCGTGATGATGCTGCTCGGCCTGCTGTTGGCTGGTCGTCTGGCAGCCTGGCGCGCGCTGGGCGATACGCCGGCGCCGACAGGGTTGAAGCGCCTGTGCCTGATCTATGCCGGGCTGATCCTGGTGTTGCTGATCGTCATCATGGCGCTGATGGGCGCCAAGCCCGCCTGAGCCGGGGAGCCGGACAGCATCCGGGCTGCGCTTTTTTGTAGGAGCGAATTTATTCGCGATCCTCGCGAGTACGAAGACAAAGCTCTTCGCGGATAAATCCGCTCCTACAGTATCGCAGGCGTGCTCGCGTCAATGTGCGATCAGGGCTTGCCTCAGCGCAGCGAGATCACCGGCCAGCCGCGCTCGATGGCGGTGGCGCGCAGCACGTCGTCCGGGTCGACCGCCACCGGGTTGGCTACCGCCTCCAGCAGAGGCAGGTCATTGCGCGAGTCGCTGTAGAAGTAGGCGTCGTCCAGGTTGTAACCCGATTCGGCCAGCCATTCCTTCAAGCGCGTCACCTTGCCGCCCTGGTAGCACGGCGTGCCGGTGATCTGCCCGGTATAACGGCCGTCCTGCATGCCGCATTCGGAGGCGATCAGCGTCTCCACACCCAGGCGCTCGGCGATCGGCGTGGTGATGAAGCGGTTGGTGGCGGTGATGATCACCAGCTTGTCGCCCGCGGCGCGGTGCTTCGCCAGCAGCGCCTCACCCTTGGCCAGGATGATCGGCTCGATCACCTCGGCCATGAACTCGCCATGCCACTGCGCCAGTTGCGCCATTTCGCTACGCCCAAGGATGGCCTGGCTGAAATTCTGGTAGGCCACGATGTCCAGCTTTCCGGCGCAGTAGTCGGCATAGAAGGCATCGTTGCGCGCCAGGTACTCGGCTGCGTCGACCAGGCCGCGCTGACAGACGAATTCGCCCCAGCTGTGGTCGCTGTCGCCAGCCAGCAGGGTATTGTCGAGATCGAAAAGGGCCAAGCGCACGGTTCTGTACCTGTTCTTCACATGTTTGGGGCGCGCCAGAATAGCCGCTTTGACCGGGCTTTCCCACTGCCGCCAAACCCGCGTTGCTGCTGGACTCGGCTTTGTGGAACAATGCCGGAACTTGCGTGTACGAGGTTGCTTGCCGTGATCGACTCCGATGGTTTCCGCCCGAATGTCGGCATCATCCTGACTAATGATGTCGGCCAGGTGCTTTGGGCCAGGCGTATCAATCAGGACGCCTGGCAGTTTCCGCAGGGCGGCATCAATGATCGTGAATCGCCGACCGATGCGCTTTACCGTGAACTGAATGAAGAGGTCGGGCTCGAAGAGCAGGACGTGAAGATCCTCGCCTGCACCCGCGGCTGGTTGCGTTATCGTCTGCCGCAGCGCCTGGTGCGCACGCACAGCCAGCCGCTGTGCATCGGGCAGAAGCAGAAATGGTTCCTGTTGCGCCTGACCGGCGGTGAAGACCGCGTACGCATGGACCTGACCGGCAAGCCGGAGTTCGACGGCTGGCGCTGGGTCAGCTACTGGTACCCGCTGGGGCAGGTGGTCACATTCAAGCGCGAGGTGTATCGCCGTGCGCTCAAGGAACTCGCCCCGCGCCTGATAGTGCGCGACTGATACGGACCCCAATCGAGCATGCTCAATACGCTGCGCAAGATCGTCCAGGAAGTGAATGCCGCCAAGGATCTCAAGGCGGCATTGACGATCATTGTGCAACGGGTGAAGGAAGCGATGGGCAGTCAGGTCTGCTCGGTCTACCTGCTCGATCCGGAAAGCAACCGCTTCGTGCTGATGGCCACCGACGGCCTCAACAAGCGCTCCATCGGCAAGGTCAGCATGGCGCCGAGCGAGGGTCTGGTCGGCCTCGTCGGTAGCCGCGAGGAACCCCTGAACCTCGAGGATGCCGCAGGCCACCCGCGCTATCGCTACTTCGCCGAGACCGGCGAGGAGCGCTATGCCTCCTTCCTCGGTGCGCCGATCATCCACCACCGCCGTGTGATGGGCGTTCTGGTGGTGCAGCAGAAGGAGCGCCGCCAGTTCGACGAGGGCGAAGAAGCCTTCCTGGTGACCATGAGCGCGCAGCTCGCCGGGGTCATCGCCCATGCCGAGGCGACCGGTTCGATCCGTGGTCTGGGGCGCCAGGGCAAAGGCGTGCAGGAGGCCAAGTTCGTCGGCGTGCCGGGTGCGCCGGGGGCAGCGGTCGGTACCGCTGTCGTGGTGCTGCCCCCGGCCGATCTCAATGTAGTTCCCGACCGTAGCGTCGATGACATCGCCGCCGAACTGGAACTGTTCGACAAGGCGCTGGGTTGGGTGCGCGAGGACATGCAGGAGCTGTCCGAGAAGCTCGCCACGCAACTACGCAAGGAAGAGCGCGCGCTGTTCGACGTCTACCTGATGATGCTTGAGGACGCCGCGCTGGGTAATGAGGTGCGCAAGGTCATCCGCACCGGCCAATGGGCGCAGGGCGCCTTGCGTCAGGTGGTGCTCGACCACGTCAAACGCTTCGAACTGATGGACGATGCCTACCTGCGCGAGCGCGCCAGCGATGTGCGCGACCTCGGCCGCCGCCTGCTCGCCTACCTGCAGGAAGAGCGCAAGATTTCCCTGGTCTATCCCGACAACACCATCCTGGTCAGCGAGGAACTGTCGCCGGCAATGCTCGGCGAGGTGCCAGAAGGCAAGCTGGTCGGCCTGATCTCGGTGACCGGCTCGGGCAACTCCCACGTGGCGATCTTCGCCCGCGCCATGGGCATTCCCACGGTGATGGGTGTGGTCGACCTGCCGTACTCGAAGATCGACGGCATCAAGCTGATCGTCGACGGCTACCACGGCGAAGTCTTCACCAACCCCAGCGAGCTGCTGAGCAAGCAGTACGCCGATGTGGTCGAGGAGGAGCGCCAGCTCACCGAGGGCCTCGACGCCCTGCGTGCGCTGCCCTGCGAGACGCTCGACGGCCACCGCATGCCGCTGTGGGTCAACACCGGCCTGCTCGCTGACGTAGCCCGTGCCCAGCAGCGCGGTGCCGAGGGTGTCGGCCTGTACCGCACCGAAGTGCCGTTCATGATCAACGAGCGCTTCCCCAGCGAGAAGGAGCAGCTCGCCACCTATCGCGAGCAGCTGCAGGCCTTCCACCCGCTGCCGGTGACCATGCGCACCCTGGATATCGGCGGCGACAAGGCGCTGTCCTACTTCCCGATCAAGGAAGAGAACCCCTTCCTCGGCTGGCGTGGCATCCGCGTCACCCTCGACCACCCGGAAATCTTCCTGGTGCAGACCCGCGCCATGCTCAAGGCCAGCGAGGGGCTGGACAACCTGCGCATCCTGCTGCCGATGATCTCCGGCACCCAGGAACTGGAAGAGGCGTTGCACCTGATTCACCGTGCCTGGGGCGAAGTGCGTGACGAAGGCACTGACGTGCCGCTGCCGCCCATCGGCCTGATGATCGAGATTCCCGCGGCGGTCTACCAGACCCGCGAGCTGGCGCGGCAGGTGGACTTCCTCTCGGTCGGCTCCAACGACCTGACCCAGTACCTGCTCGCGGTGGACCGCAACAATCCGCGCGTGGCCGATCTCTACGACTTCCTCCATCCTGCGGTGCTGCAGGCGCTGCAAAAGGTTGTCAACGACGCGCATCTCGAGGGCAAGCCGGTGAGCATCTGCGGCGAGATGGCCGGCGACCCGGCTGCGGCCGTGCTGCTACTGGCCATGGGCTTCGATTCGCTGTCGATGAACGCCACCAACCTGCCCAAGGTGAAATGGCTGCTGCGCCAGGTCACCCAGAGCAAGGCCAAGGAGTTGCTCGGTCAGGTAATGACCATGGACAACCCGCACTTGATCTACAGCACCTTGCACCTGGCGCTGCGCAATCTGGGCCTGGGTCGGGTGATCAACCCGGCTTCGAATATTCAGGCCTGATTCGCATAGCAGGCCGTTGAAAAACTACCTGCGTTGCCATTGCTGCGTTAAAAACAGCCTCGCGTGCGACCCAGGCTAGGCGCCCCCGTCAAAAATGCTCATTTACAACACGTAAAGTCGAGCGCGACTCCGAGCGTTTTTCGGCTGTTTTTGTGGGGCCACCATCGGTATGCACTGGCTGCCTCGGCTCGGGCTTCCTGCTTCGCTCTGCCTCCTGCATCCGTGCAGTCGTCGCCTACGTTTTTCAACAGCCTGATAGGTAGGAGCGAGCTTTGCTCGCGAACCCTGGCTACGCAGAAAAGCTTCGCGAGCAGAGCTCACCAGTGGGAGGCGCTTCAGCGGCGAAAAGCTCGCGGCTAAAGCCCCTCCTACAACGGCTGTACCGCGCAGAACTGTTCCCCGGATTACATCCGTGCTACCCGCTGAATGCCACCTCGCCCAACACTGCGCCCTGCGGCCCGAAGCTGCGCTCGGTGATGCTCCAGCGCCCATCTCCGTAAAGATTCAAAGCCGTACTGGCGCGGGTGCCGTAGGCCTCGCCAATGATGAAGGCAGTCGACAGCAGGCGTTCCGTCGCCAGCCCTACGCCAGTGTCCGGCAACAGATGATCGGCCGGCGGGCTGTTGTCGGCGAGCAGCGCCAGCAGCGCTTCATCTTCGGCATCGATGCGCTCGCCGAGGGCGTTTCTGGCACGCAGCAGCTTTGGCCAGGGCGTATCGAGATTGGCGTTGGACAGGCCATAGAACCCGCGCTCCAGTTGCCGAGGCCGTCCTCCCTGGGAATTGAAATGCCAGAGCTGATGGCGATCACCGACCAGCAGGTTGAAACCGGCATATTCGGCCGCGTCGCGCATGATCCTGTCGAGGTAGGCGGGCGGCGATTCCTGGCCCTGCAGGTAGTCGGCCGTCAGCGCGCCGCGTGAGCGTGGGCCGGCCTTCTGCTCCAAGTCTCGGATGTTGGTCAGTGCGGCGAAGCGGCCTTGCGTGGTGACGCCAAGCCAGGTGCCGCCGGCTTGCAGGTCGCGGCCGGCGAATACGCCGGGTGCATCCTGCCACTCGCCCAGCGCTGTGCTGGGGCGCGCATAGAACTCGTCGCGATTGGATGCCAGGCGCAGCACCGTCGGGCTTTCCGGCTGCCAGGCGAAGACGATCAGGCACATGCGCATTCCTCCAATGACGGAGTCTGGCAGGCTAGCGAGCTGAGGCGCGAGCGGCAACCGTTCCGTCGATCCGTGTGCCGTTGCGAGGGCATTTCCGCTACCATGCCGCTTTGTTTTTTGGGGGTGTCGATGGAACTGCTGCTCTACCTGGTGCTGGGCTCGGCTGCCGGTGTGCTGGCTGGCCTGTTCGGCGTGGGTGGCGGTCTGATCATCGTGCCGGTGCTGGTGCTGAGCTTCACCTCGCAGGGCATTGCGACGGAAATTCTCACCCATCTGGCAGTGGGCACATCCCTGGCGACCATCGTCTTCACCTCGATCAATTCGCTGCTCGAACATCATCGCAAGGGCGCTGTGCGCTGGCCGCTGTTCCGCTGGCTGACCCTGGGCATTGTGCTCGGTGCAGCGCTGGGGGCTGTGACCGCTGCGCTGATCCAGGGGCCGATGCTGCAGAAGATCATCGGCACCTTCGCCATCGTCGTGGCCGCGCAGATGGCGCTTGACCTGAAACCCAAGGCCAGCCGCGGTGTCCCAGGCAAGCCGACGCTGACGGTGGCCGGAGGTGTGATCGGCTGGGCCTCGGCAATCTTCGGCATCGGCGGTGGTTCGCTGACCGTGCCCTTTCTGGTCTGGCGCAGCGTGCCGATCCAGCAGGCGGTGGCGACCTCGGCAGCCTGTGGTTTGCCGATCGCCATCGCCGGTGCGCTGAGCTTCATGTTTACTGGCTGGGGGAATGCCAATCTGCCGCCTTGGAGCGTCGGTTACGTGTACCTCCCGGCCTTGCTGGGCATCGCCGTGACCAGCATGTTCTTTGCCCGTTTTGGTGCGCGCCTGGCTCATCGCCTGTCGCCGCAGTTGCTCAAGCGCCTGTTCGCCCTGCTGCTGTTCAGCGTGGGCGTGAGTTTTTTCATTTAAGGAGTCCTGGATGCTGCCTTATCCGCAGATCGACCCGGTGGCCATCGCCCTCGGCCCCCTGAAAATCCACTGGTACGGCCTGATGTACCTGATCGGAATCGGTGGCGCCTGGCTGCTGGCCTCGCGCCGGCTGGAGCGTTTCGACGCGCGCTGGAACAAGGACAAGCTGTCCGACCTGGTGTTCTGGGTGGCCATGGGGGTGATTCTCGGTGGGCGCCTGGGCTACGTGTTGTTTTACGACCTGGCGGCCTATGTCGCCGATCCGGCGAAGATCCTGCGGGTCTGGGAAGGCGGCATGTCCTTCCATGGCGGCCTGATCGGGGTGATGCTGGCGACCTGGTGGTTCGGCAAGCGCAACGGCAAGAGCTTCTTCGAGCTGATGGACTTCATCGCGCCGCTGGTGCCGATCGGCCTGGGTGCCGGGCGCATCGGCAACTTCATCAACGCCGAGCTGTGGGGCAAGGCCAGCGACGTGCCTTGGGCGATGATCTTCCCCACCGATCCGCAGCAACTGGCGCGCCATCCTTCGCAGCTGTACCAGTTCGCCTTGGAAGGCGTGGCGCTGTTCACCATCCTCTGGTTCTATTCGCGCAAACCGCGCCCAACCATGGCCGTGTCCGGCATGTTCGCCGCCTGCTATGGCGTGTTCCGCTTCATCGTCGAATTCGTCCGTGTGCCGGATGCCCAGCTGGGCTACCTAGCCTGGGGCTGGCTGACCATGGGGCAGATTCTCTGCCTGCCGATGATTCTCGGTGGCATTGGTCTGATCGCGTACGCCTACAAGCGCCAGCCCGTTCAAGGAGTCGCCTGATGAAACAGTACCTCGACCTGATGCGCCACGTGCGCGAGCACGGCACCTTCAAGGAAGACCGCACCGGCACCGGCACCTACAGCGTGTTCGGCTACCAGATGCGCTTCGACCTGGCTGGTGGTTTCCCCATCGTCACCACCAAGAAGTGCCACTTGCGCTCGATCATCCATGAGCTCCTGTGGTTCCTGCAGGGCGACACCAACATCAAGTACCTCAAGGACAACGGCGTCAGCATCTGGGACGAGTGGGCCGACGAGAATGGCAACCTCGGCCCGGTTTACGGCTACCAGTGGCGCAGCTGGCCGGCGCCGAATGGCGAATCCATCGACCAGATCGCCAAGCTGATCGAGATGATCAGGACGAACCCGGACTCCCGCCGCCTGATCGTCTCGGCCTGGAACCCGGCGCTGGTCGAGCAAATGGCCCTGCCGCCGTGCCATGCGCTGTTCCAGTTCTACGTGGCTGACGGCAAGCTTTCCTGCCAGCTGTATCAGCGCTCGGCGGACATCTTCCTCGGCGTGCCCTTCAACATCGCCAGCTACGCGCTGCTGACGTTGATGGTGGCGCAGGTCTGCGACCTGCAGCCGGGCGAGTTCATCTGGACCGGCGGTGATTGCCACCTGTACGCCAACCATATCGAGCAGACCGACCTGCAACTGACCCGCCAGCCGCTGCCGCTGCCGACCATGAAGCTCAACCCCGAGGTGAAGGACCTGCTGGCTTTCAAATTCGAGGACTTCGAACTGGTTGGCTACGAAGCGCACCCGCATATCAAGGCGCCAGTGGCGGTCTGAGACTTGCGTCTGGGCAGTTAGTCGGGCGCGGTTTGCTACCCTTTCACCGAACACGTGAAGAGGGAGTCTCTGGTGAGCCGAATTGCACTGGCCCTGCTGCTGGTACTGAGTTGCCTGACAAGTCATGCCGACCCCCAACCGCTGCGGGTCGGCATCACCGAAGTGCCGCCGTTCGTGATCCAGGGCGAGGATGACAGCTGGAGTGGCATCAGCATCGATCTGTGGAATGCCATAGCCGAGAAGAACGGCTATACGTTCGAGTACCGGCCGATGCCCTTCGGCCAGCTGTTCGACAGCCTGGAGCAGGGCGAGGTCGACGTGGTGGTCGGAGCGCTGACCATGACGCCCGAGCGCGAGGTACGCTTCGACTTCACCCATCCGTTCTACTACACCGGCCTAAGCATCGGCGTGCCGGCGACATCGTCGGCTGGTGGCTGGAGGACTTTCACGCGGCTGTTCTCCTGGGGCTTCATCAGCGTAGTGCTGGGCCTGGTTGCGGTGTTGATGCTGGTGGGCACGGTGATCTGGCTGTTCGAGCGGCGGCGTAACCAGGCGCAGTTTCCCGAGGCGCCCGTGCGCGGCCTGGGCGATGGGTTCTGGTGGGCAGCAGTGACCATGACCACCGTCGGCTATGGCGACAAGTCGCCGGTGACCCTGGGCGGGCGGCTGGTGGCCGTGGTGTGGATGTTCGCTGCGCTGATCATGGTTTCGACCTTCACCGCGGCGATGACCACGGCGCTAACGGTGAGCAACCTGCAAGGCAGCATCCAGGGGCCCGGCGATCTGCGAGGCGTGAATGTCGCCAGCGTGCAGCGCACTGTCAGCGCGCGCTGGCTGGAGGAGCAGCGCATTCGCCAGAGCAGCTACCCGAACCTGACCGAGGCGTTGCTGGCTGTGCAGCAGGGCAAGGCCGATGCCATCGTCTATGACAAACCCATTCTGCAATACCGCAATCGCGAGTTGCTTGGCGCGCGCCTGCAGGTCCTCCCGGGCACCTTCGAGAACCAGAGTTACGGCTTCCTGGTGCGTAACGGCAGCCCGCTGCGTGAGCCGATCGGCCGGGCCATCCTCAGCACCTTGAGTGAGCCGCAGTGGCCGCGAACGGTGAGCGATTATCTGGGCGAGGCGCTTTGAGCTCCGTCGGGGCGTGGTGATAGCCAGCCACCGACGCAACGCATCAGGGGCGTGCCTGTTACGCCTGTCCCAGCTCTGCCGCCACGCGCTGCACCTGTTCATGTCGCTCGGCGTCTTCGAGGCGTGCGCCGGGATTGAGCGACGACCACTCGGGGTGCGCCCGCGCCACGTTCAGTGGCGTGGGCAGCTTGCCCTGGCGCCACAGGGTTTCCTGCGGGGCACCGAGGCTGATGGCGTCCATCGCCGCGTGGCCGCGCACGTCCAGTGCAGCCAGCAGTTGCTGCTGGCGCAGGGCGAGCAGACGCAGCACGGCGTCGTCGACGGTCAGCTCGCGCTGGCCCTTCAGTTTGCCTTTCAGCCTTTCCCCATAGTTGCGCAGGGTCTGTGCGCTCCCGCCGATCACTGCGCCCAATGCGGCAGCTGCACCCATGGTCAGGCCGCCGACCAGCAGGTCGACGCCGACGCCGGTGGCCGCACCCGCGGCCATGCCGCCGCCGACCTTGATCCCCAGCTGCTTGATGGTTTCCGGATTGAACAGGTCGTCACCCCAGCGACCGTCGAGCAGCGGCAAGTCGGCCGCTTTGGCGTCGCTGCTGCGGAAGGCATACAGGCGCAACAGCGCCTCGACGCAGCGCTGCTCGCGCTGACGAATGGCTTCGCGCAGCTCGCTCACCGCGGCCTGCTCCAGCAGTGGCTGAGCGGCGACGCTGCGGCGACAGGCTGCGCAGTCGATCAGCAGTTCGGCGATCAGCCGGTTGCCGGCCTGGCGCCGGGCTTGGCGCTGCGCTTCGTGATCCTCGATCAGGCGCTGCAGTTGCGGACGCGAACGTTCCAGCAGCAGGGCCAGGCTTTCATAGAGGCGCCGCTCGCCATCCTCCGGCGGTGCCACGCTGTCGAATGCCACCAGGGCGTGCAGGCCGAGGCGGGCCAGGGCCTCGCGCCACTCGCCTTCGCGGTGGTGGGCGCTGGCAACGAAGTTGAGCACCGGCAGCAACGGGCGGCCACACATGGTGAGCACCGCCAGTTCGTCACGGTACTTGGCCAGCACCGGCTCGCGCACGTCAATCACGTACAGCCCGGCATCGGAAGCCATGAGCTGGCGCAGCACCTTGGCCTCCTGCTCGTAGCGCTGGCGCGCCTCGCTGCCTTCAAGAAAACGCGCCAGGCGCGCCGGGCCATCCAGCCGCTCACCGGGGCGGTCGAGGCGCTCCAGATAATCGAACAGGGCGATGGCGTCTTCCAGGCCGGGGGTGTCGTACAGCTCCAACAGCGCCTGGCCGTTCACCGACAGGCGCGCACCCTCGACATGGCGCGTGGTGCTGGCGCGCGGTGAGACCTCGCCGAACTCCACGTCGCGGGTCAGGGTGCGCAGCAGCGAGGTCTTGCCGACGTTGGTATGGCCGACCAGGGCGAGTTTCAGCGGCGGGCTCATGGTGTGGCCTCGGCCGGGTAGCTCGGAGGCAAGAGAGCGGGCATTGGGGTAGGAGCGAGCTCTGCTCGCGAACCATGGCAAACGGCAAAAGTTTCGCGAGCAGAGCTCGCTCCTAAATGAAGGCCGTGTGCCTGCGGCTCTCTAGTCATACCCTGTCTCCAGCCAGTTCAGCGGCGCCGTATCACCGTGGCTCAGCCCCAGGTTGGCGAGGGCCTGATGCCAGTCCGCCAAACGTGCGCTGTCCAGGCTTTCGCCGGGGGCAGGTGGCAGCAGCCAGATGCGCGTGGCAGAGGCCGAGCGGGCCAGCTCGCCGAGCAGCGCCAGCGTGCCGCGGTCCGGCGAACGCCGCGGGTCGCAGGCGATGGCCAGGCGTTCGGGCGGGAAGCGGGTCAGTTGCTCCAATAATTGCCGGCGCTGTTCGCGGCTGTCGATCACCCCGGCATCGGCCACCCCCTTGGGTAAGGGGCCGGGTGGCCAGGTGCGGCGGTCGTCCAGCTCCAGGCCCAGCAGCAGGGCGCCGCTGCCCGTCTGGGGATTGGCGCCGCCCTGCGGCTGGTGCAACTCGGTGGGGGCCAGATCGCAGACACCGAGGCGTTCGCTGTCCGGCTGCAGGCGCTGGCGCAGCAGGCCGTAACCGGGCAATTCAAGATCCAGGCGCAGCGCGTCCTTACCCGATTGCCAGCGCCACAGGCACAGCAGCATCAGCAGCACGCGTGGCAGCAGGCCATAGACCAACAGCACGCCGACCAGCCAGGCGGCCCAGCTTTGTCGCGCCGCTTCGCTGGCAATCGCGGCATCGCCGCTGGCGCGGATCAGTTCCACGTTCGGCAGGTTGAAACCGAGCAGGGCGGGCAGGGCGCCGATGGCCTGGGTCAGGGCGATGAAGGTGTCGCCGCCAAGGATGGTGGTCTCCCAGACGAAACCGTAGCGCCGCGTAGCGAGCATCAGCAGCAAGGTGGCCAGGGCGCTGAACATGGCCAGTGCCCATAGGCCGTGCACCAGCAAACCCAGGCCCCAGCGAGTCAGGCGTTGGCGCTGCAGCATCACCAGCAGGGCGGGCATCAGCTGCGCAGCGCTGGCGTCGCGTGCCAGCTTCGCGCTGAGCCACAGCCATACACGGCCGAGAGCGCCGGCGCTGTCGCGGCTCAGCGACAGGCCAAGCAGCCAGCCGATCAGCATGAGCAGATTGAGGCCCAGCAGGCTGCCCAACGCCCAGAACACGTTGACCGGGCGGCTGCCGTCACCGAGGGCGGTCAGCGCCAGGCCGAGGCCACTGAACGCGGCCAGCACGGCCAGAGCCAGCAGCGCCAGGCGAGCACCCTGGAGCCAGTGCTGCAGGGCCTGCCACTGGCCGTCGCGGCGACTCAGCAGCAGCGCACGCTGCTGGATGCGCTCGGCGAGTTCGCCGCCCTGTGCGCGCACCAGGCGGTTGGCCTCGGCGTCGTCGAGCGGGCCGGCGTGTTCCTCGCGCAGGCGAATGGTCTCGCTGAGCCAGAGGCGTTGGAAGGGCGTGGAGGAGGAGGCGTCTGTCACGCGGCGTCTCGTCGTTCGGATCAGGGGTTGAGAATAACCCCTGATCCGCCCCGGCGCGACTCAGTGCTGCTCGCGCAGACGCACGGCGATATCCGGCTGGTCGATGAACAGGCCGTCGATGCCGGTGGCGATAAAGGCGCGCAGTTCCGCCTCGATGTCGCCGCGCTCGCTCGGCTCGCTGCCATTGCGCAGGCTGGTCGGCAGGAAGGCGTTCTCGGCGCGGAAGGTATAAGGATGAACCTTGAGTCCGGCAGCATGGGCGTCACGTACCAGGCGGGTCGGCGTGGTCAGGTTGCCGGCGGCGTCGCGCGGGATGACCATGCCTTTCTCCGGACCAATGCCGCTGGCGTAGCGGGCGATGGCCTTCAGACCCTCTGGCGTGATCATCTGCGCGTAGCCGAGGCCGGTGCCGAGTACCTGCTGGTCATAGGGCTGGCCCTCGGTCCACAGCAATTGCACCAGGCGTACCTGGGTCAGGCGGCTGAGGGTCTTGAGGTTCTCCACCTCGAAGGACTGGATGTATACCGGCGCCTTGGCGCTGTTATAGCCGTTGTGCTTGAGCACCTTGACCAGCGGCGTCTCCATGGCCAGGCCCAACTGCTGGAAGTGCGTGGGGTGCTTGGTTTCCGGATACAGGCCGATGATCCGCTGCTGGCTGAGCTGCAGGCTCTTCACCAGGTCGATGATCTCCTGCAGGGTGGGAATCTCGAACTGGCCATCGAAGCGTTGGTTGGCCGGGCGCTGCTGGGGAATACGCTCGATGGCGCGCAGGGTCTTGAGTTCGGCCAGGGTGAAGTCCTCGCTGAACCAGCCCTCCAGGCTGACGCCGTCCACCGTCTGGGTGCGCTTGCGGCTGGCGAACTCCGCACGCTGCGCCACGTCGGTGGTCAGCCCCAGCTCGTTGTCGTGACGGGCCACCAGTTGGCCGTCGCGGGTCATCACCAGGTCCGGCTCGACATAATCGGCGCCCTGCAGCACAGCCAGGGCATAGGCTGCCAGAGTGTGTTCGGGGACGTAACCGCTGGCGCCGCGGTGGGCGATCACCAGCGGTTTGGCGTCGCCACGAGGTTTGCCCTTGTGCGCCAGCGGCTGCTGCTGTGCCCAGTCGATGGCGGCTTGTACGCTATCGGACTCGGCGGGTGCGGCAAGGCCGAGGGTTGGCAGCAGCAGGCCAGCGTAGAGCAGCCAGCTGCGAAGCGGTTTCTTCAACATGGGGGTACCTCCTTGCACGGGGTGGGAGCCCAAGCCTGCACCGGTAAGGGTGACGATTGTGCGACAGAGGTCCAAGCCTAGACGGTTCTGTGCGCCATTGGGCAAAGGCAAAGGTGGGCTGCGGGTGCGCCGGCCCCTCTGATATGCTCGCGGCCATGAAAACGACACTGCCCCTTTGCCTCATCGCTGCGCTTGCGCACAACCGCGTGATCGGTCGCGACAATCAACTGCCCTGGCATCTGCCGGCGGACCTCAAGCACTTCAAGGCCATGACGCTGGGCAAGCCCATCATCATGGGGCGCAAGACCTGGGACTCGCTCGGGCGCCCGTTGCCAGGGCGGCTCAATATCGTGGTCAGCCGTCAGCCTGGGCTGATCCTGGAAGGCGCCGAGGTGTTCGCCACGCTGGAGGCGGCCATCGAGCGTGCCGATGCCTGGGCGCGTGCAGAAGATGCTGAGGAGCTGATGCTGATCGGCGGCGCGCAGCTCTACGAGTTGGGCCTGGCCCAGGCCGATCGCCTGTACCTGACGCGTGTGGGGCTCGATCCCGATGGTGACGCTTTCTTCCCGGAAATCGACGAGTCTGCCTGGCGCATGACGTCCAGCGTCGAGCATCCGGCTTCTGCCGAGACGCCGTTCTACGCCTTCGAGGTGTGGGAACGGCGCGGCGCATAACGATAACGATCCTTCCGGCCGTCGCTGTCTCCAGCTTCTCCTGCGCGGCGTGACGGCCATTGCCTTGCCTGCGGTTACTTCTTTTCGCTTCTGATGCAGGTATTTCGATGACAGATCAATCGTCCATCGACGAGCGCCCGAGCGCCGTCGCCGCACTCTTCGTGCGCCACCCATTGTGGGAGGATGCGTTGGCCTTGCTGTTCGGCACCGCCCTGGTGGCCTTGGGCATCGCCTTCTACGCCCACGCTGGCTTGCTTACGGGCGGTACCGTCGGCATCGCGTTTCTGGCCAACTACCAGGCCGGCTGGCCGTTCGGGCTGGTGTTCTGCCTGGTCAACCTGCCGTTCTACCTGCTCGGCATCTGGCGCATGGGCTGGGGCTTCACCTTGCGTACCGGCTGCGCGGTGCTGCTGGTTTCGCTGCTGGCCGAACTGACGCCGCATTGGGTCGCCTTCGCCCATCTCAGCGCGCTTTATGCCGCTCTGTTCGGTGGGGCTGCGATGGGCCTGGGGTTGCTCATGCTGTTCCGCCACCGCGCCAGCCTGGGCGGGGTGAACATTCTCGCCCTGTACATGCAGGAACGCTTCGGTCTGCGCGCGGGCGCCGTGCAGATGGCCATCGACGCGAGCATCGTGCTGGCGGCTATCTTCGTGGTGTCGCCAGACAAGGTGCTGCTCTCGGTGCTGGGGGCGGTGATGCTCAATCTGGTGCTGGCGATCAATCACCGGGCGGACCGCTACGTCGGTGTCAGTTGATCCCTGCAACGAACGAGGGGCTGCCTCGCTGGAGCAGCCCCTCGTCGGTTTTCGCGGAGGCGAAAATCAGATCACTTCGGTGAACTGGATGATCTCGACCCAGTAGCCGTCTGGGTCCTTGATGAAGGCGATGTCGCGCATGCGACCGTCGGTCAGACGCTTCTGGAAGTCCACACCGAGGTCTTCGAAGCGCTGGCAGGCGGCCTTGATGTCCGGCACCGACACGCACAGGTGGCCGAAACCGCGCGGGTCGCTGTTGCCGCTGTGGTAGGAAAATTCCGGGTCCTTCTCGGTGCCGTAGTTGTAGGTCAGCTCCAGCACACCGGGGATGGATTTGCGCCACTGGTGGCGGGCGGCCGGGTCAGCCGGGATCTGCGACTTGTCATTGATCAGTGCGAGGAAGTACAGGCTGAATTCGGCCTCCGGGAAATCCTTGTTCTCCAGCAGGGTGAAGCCCAGCACGCGGGTGTAGAAGTCCAGCGACTTCTGCAGATCCTTCACGCGGATCATGGTGTGGTTGTAGACGAAGTCTGCGGTGGCGACGTCGGGCTTGGCGGTCACGCCGGCAATGGCGTTGAGCTCGTCGAGGGTCATGGGGGGGCTCCATCAGGCGGTGATTGGGCGAGTCGGCAAGTTGAATCGACATAGATGGCTGCGAGGCAGGCGTTTTTCAAGGCTGGCGCTGCAGGCCGCCTGGATGGGCTGCCCTCGAATGGTATCTGGGTAGCTGTGGGAGCGAATTTATTCGCGATTAGCGCGCGCGGAGCATCGGATGGATCGCGAATAAATTCGCTCCTACAAGGGGCTGCGTTCCAGAGGTAAGGGACGCAGGCTCAGACGTTCAGCGTGATCAGCTCGGCCCTAAATTGGTCGCCTTCGATATGCAGGATGCCCACGCCGATGGGCAACTTGAAGCGCCGCGGTCCGGCGCTACCGGGGTTGAGGAAGAGCACGCCGTCGCGCTCTTCCTGCAGCGGCTTGTGCGAATGCCCGGCGATCACCACGTCGATGCCTTCTGCCCTGGGATCGATGGCCAGTTGCTTGAGATCGTGCAGCACATACAGCCTGATGGCGCCGAAACTCAGGGTCAGGTGCTCGGCAATGCCATCGGCCCAGTCGTCCTGGTCGTTGTTGCCGCGCACCACCGAAAGCGGCGCGATGCGCTCCAGTTCGGCGAGGATATGCGGCCCACCGATATCCCCGGCATGGATCAGATGATCCACGCCCCGCAGCGCGGCCAGCGCCTCGGGACGCAACAGGCCGTGGGTGTCGGCGATCAGGCCGATCTGCATGTTCGTCTCCAGTGCTTTAACGTAGGCGCCAGCTTGCGGGCGATCACGGTCGGATGCAAAGCCTGCGCAGGATAAGCCCGGTAGTGGGGCTGTTGTCAGTCAGCAACTATTTCTGGTGCGCCACCAGTCATTAGGCATTTGGAGCGGAAAAGCTTCGCGGACAAGTCCGCTCCCACGAGCAATGCTGTTCACTTAAGGTTGGACGCGCTTGGCTCCCCTCTCCCATTTATGGGAGAGGGGCTGGGGGAGAGGGCTGAAAATTCCGCAAGACTGCCAGTTTCCCCCTCGCCGAACACGGCCCGCCCTAACCCTCTCCCCAAAGGGGCGAGGGGACTAATCGCCTCCGACCACTTCTGGTGTGAACAGCATTACGCTCCCACGAGTGCCACTGAGATCCTGTGGGAGCGGACTTGTCCGCGAAAAAACAAGCAGCGCTTGCTACTGTTCGGTCAAAAAAAACGCCGCGAACCTGCAAAGCAGTCGCGGCGGTTTTCTTGGCAGACTGGCCCCAGGTTGCAGGCCGGCAGGCTTAGCCGTCGAGCATCGCCTTGTCACGCACCGCGCCCTTGTCGGCGCTGGTGGCAAGCAGGGCGTAGGCCTTGAGCGCCGTGGTCACCTTGCGGGTGCGCGGCGCTGCCGGCTTCCAGCCCTTCTTGTCCTGTTCGGCGCGGCGTGCAGCCAGCTCTTCATCGCCGACCAGCAGGTTGATGCTGCGGTTGGGGATGTCGATGAGGATCTTGTCGCCGTCATTGACCAGGCCGATGGCGCCGCCCGAGGCGGCTTCCGGCGAGGCGTGGCCGATGGACAGGCCGCTGGTGCCGCCGGAGAAACGGCCATCGGTGAGCAGGGCGCAGGCCTTGCCCAGGCCCTTGGACTTCAGGTAGCTGGTCGGATAGAGCATTTCCTGCATGCCCGGGCCACCTTTCGGGCCTTCGTAACGGATGATGACGATGTCACCTTCCTTCACTTCGTCGGCGAGGATGCCTTTTACGGCGCTGTCCTGGCTCTCGAATACCTTGGCGGTGCCTTCGAACACGTGGATGGACTCGTCGACGCCGGCGGTCTTCACCACGCAGCCATCGAGGGCGATGTTGCCGTACAGCACCGCCAGGCCGCCTTCCTGCGAATAGGCATGCTCGACGCTGCGGATGCAGCCTTCGGCGCGGTCGTCGTCCAGGCTCGGCCAGCGGGTGCTCTGGCTGAACGCGGTCTGGGTCGGGATGCCGGCAGGGCCAGCCTTGAAGAAGTGGTGTACCGCTTCGTCCTGAGTCTGGGTGATGTCCCACTGGGCGATGGCTTCGGCCATGTTGGGGCTGTGTACGGTGTGCACGTCGGTGTGCAGCAGGCCGCCACGGGCCAGCTCGCCGAGGATGGAGAAGATGCCACCGGCGCGGTGTACGTCTTCCATGTGGTACTTCTGGATGTTCGGCGCCACCTTGCACAGCTGCGGCACCTTGCGCGACAGGCGATCGATGTCGCGCAGGTCGAAGGCGACCTCGCCTTCCTGGGCCGCGGCCAGCAGGTGGAGGATGGTGTTGGTCGAGCCGCCCATGGCGATGTCGAGCATCATGGCGTTCTCGAACGCCTTGAAGTTGGCGATGTTGCGCGGCAGCACAGACTCGTCGCCTTCGCCGTAGTAGCGCTGGCACAGCTCGACAGCCAGGCGACCGGCGCGCAGGAACAGCTGCTCGCGGTCGCTGTGGGTGGCCAGGGTCGAACCGTTGCCCGGCAGGGACAGGCCCAGGGCTTCGGTCAGGCAGTTCATCGAGTTGGCGGTGAACATGCCGGAGCAGCTGCCGCAGGTGGGGCAGGCGCTGCGCTCGTATTCGGCGACTTTTTCATCCGACGCGGTCGAGTCGGCGGCGATGACCATGGCGTCGACCAGGTCCAGGCCGTGGTTGGCCAGCTTGGTCTTGCCGGCTTCCATCGGGCCGCCGGAGACGAAGACCACCGGGATGTTCAGGCGCAGCGCAGCCATCAGCATACCGGGGGTGATCTTGTCGCAGTTGGAGATGCAGACGATGGCGTCGGCGCAGTGAGCGTTGACCATGTACTCGACGGAGTCGGCGATGATCTCGCGGCTCGGCAGCGAATAGAGCATGCCGTCGTGGCCCATGGCGATGCCGTCGTCGACGGCGATGGTGTTGAATTCCTTGGCCACGCCGCCGTGCTTCTCGATCTCGCGGGCGACCAGCTGGCCCAGGTCCTTCAGGTGCACGTGGCCGGGCACGAACTGGGTGAAGGAGTTGGCGATGGCGATGATCGGTTTCTTGAAGTCTTCGTCCTTCATCCCGGTGGCGCGCCACAGGGCACGGGCGCCGGCCATGTTGCGGCCGTGGGTAGAGGTCTTCGAGCGGTAATCGGGCATGACGATGATCCTGCGGCTAATTCGGTTGTGTGTGCGGTGAGCGTCGTCGAGCGGCAGATCGCCGCGGTGTCAGGAGGCTGCATGACGAAACGGGATCACCGTTCGTACGGCCGGGGCTCACGGGCCCGCCGGAGGATTTCTGGCGAGGAATGCTGGGATTCTACGCCCGCCAAGGCGGGCGGGGGAAGGCTGATGGTCGCTTGCGCCAGTCGCTGTCGCTCAGTGCGGTAACTCGATCCCGCGCATGCGTTCGGCGCGGCGGCGCAGCAGTTCGAGGGTCACCAGCAGGGCGATGGATACCAGGATCAGCAGGGTGGCGATGGCCAGGATGCTCGGATTGATCTGCTCGCGCAGGCCCGAGAACATCTGCCGCGGGATGGTGCGCTGCTGAGGGCCGGCCATGAACAGGATCACCACCACTTCATCGAACGAGGTGATGAAGGCGAACAGTGCGCCGGAAATCACCCCGGGTCGGATCAGCGGCATGATCACGTCGAAGAACACCCGGATCGGCGTGGCGCCGAGGTTCAGCGCGGCGCGCGCCAGGCTGTAGTCGAAGCCGGTGAGCGTGGCCGTCACCGTGATGATGACGAAGGGCGTACCCAGCGCGGCGTGCGCCAGGATCACCCCGAGGTAGCCACCGGCCAGGCCCAGGTTGGAGTAGAAGAAGAACATGCCGGCGGCGGTGATGATCAGCGGCACGATCATCGGCGACAGCAGCAGGGCGGTGATGAAGCGGCGAAACGGCATCTCGTCGCGCGCCAGGCCTACGGCGGCGCAGGTGCCCAGAATCGTGGCGAGGATGGTGGAGAGGATTCCGATGAAGAAGCTGTTCTTGATCGCCAGAATCCACTTCGGGTCGTCGAGGATTTCCCGGTACCAGCGCAGCGAGTAGGCGTCCGGGTCCAGCGTGAGCATGCCTTCGGTGAAACTGAAGAACGGCTCGGTGTTGAACGACAGTGGCACGATCACCAGGATCGGCAGAATCAGGAACAGCAACACCAGCCAGGAGCTGGCCTTGAGCAGCCAGTGGCCGAGGTGGTGCCAGAAACCATAGTAGGCGGGGATCTTCATGGCGCCGTGCCCGGGATGAGGTGACGGCTGCTGCCGCCTGTAGCCCGGACGCAGTCCGGGGGCGAGGAGGAGACGGGTTTCCCGGATTGCATCCGGACTACGCCTTGTTGCTGCGATGCTGATAAGGCCATGTTCATCCCAACTTGATATTGCTGGCGCCGACGAAACGGTCGTACACCCAGTACAGCAGCAGGATCAGCCCGAGCAGCAGCGAGCCCAGCGCGGCGGCCAGCTCCCAGTTGTTCGAACGCTGCATGTGGAAGGCGATGATGTTGCTGATCATCTGCCCGTCGGTGCCGCCGACCAGCGCCGGGGTGATGTAGTAGCCCACCGAGATGATGAACACCAGCAGCGCCCCGGCGCTGAGGCCTGGCAAGGTCATCGGGAAGTAGATGCGGGCGAACGCCGGTATCGGTTTGTCGCCCAGGCTGAGCGCGGCGCGCATGTAGCTGGGGTCGATGCCGCGCATCACGCTGTACAGCGGCAGGATCATGAACGGCAGCAGGATGTGGGTCATCGCCACCACGGTGGCGAATGAGGTGTAGAGCATCTCGAAGGGTTGGCTGATGATGCCGATGCCCATGAGGAAGGAGTTGATCACGCCGTTGGTCTGCAGCAGGGCGATCCACGAGGTGGTGCGCACCAGCAGCGAGGTCCAGAACGGCAGCAGCACCAGTACCAGCAGCAGGTTGGCGCGGTTTGATGGCAGGCCGGCGAGGTAGTAGGCCAGCGGGTAGCCGAGCAGGGCGCAGAGCAGGGTGATGACCAGCGCCATGTTCAGCGTCTTGGAATAAAGCTGCAGGTAGATCTGTGTGTCCTGGCGCACCTGAATGCCGTCGTCGGGGTGCAGCTCGAGGTCCAGTGCGGTCAGGTAGTAGTCGTAGGTGTAGACCTTGCCGGCACGTTCGATGGCGTACCACAGCTCGGGCTTGCTCCAGTTGCGATGGGCGTCGAGCAGGGTTTGTACGCCCTGGGTCTGCAGCGCTTGTGCATCCAGACGGCCGATGCGCCGTGCAGTGGATTTGACCACGCTGGACATGCCCGTGTAGGCGCGGTTGAACTCCTCGGACAGCTTGCCGGACAGGCGCTGTTCGTTGAGCCCATGCAGTTCCGTGACGAAGACCTGCAAGGTCGCCTCGTCCGGTATCTGCCGGTGATCGTCCCAGCGTTCGAGTTCGGCCAGAGTCAGGGGAATCAGCTCGGCCACGGTCGGGTGATACACGCTGCGCCACAGCATGGTGCCGATCGGGGCGACGAAGGTGACGAGGATGAACAGCAGCAGCGGCACCACGAACAGGAAGGCGGCGAGGCGCTTCTTGCGACGGGCGCTGGCGGCTTGGCCGGCTTCGTGGGTGGTCAGGGATGACAAGGCGTTACTCCGATGGATCCAGCCCAACTGTTCCCCCGGCTCCCGTGGCAGGCGCTTCAGCGGCGACGGTCGCGGCTAAAGCCCCTCCCACAGGTCGGAGGAAACAGGGTGCCGGTGCTTTTACTTCAACAGCCACTCGTTGAACTTCTCGCCCAGCGACTCGCCGTAGTCGGCCCAGAACTCGGAGCCAGCCTGGATGCCCTTGTCCAGATGAGCGGTCGGCAGGTGCGGAGTGGCGTTCTGGTCAGCCAGCGGCATGGACGACTTGCGAGTCGGTCCGTAGGCCACGTCCGGCATGCCGGCCAGCGGTTTGGAACCGGTGGCGTACTTGATGAACTCCATGGCCAGTTCCTTCTTCTTCGAGCCCTTGACGATGGCCCAGGCGTCGAGGTCGTAGACATGGCCGTCCCAGACGATTTCGAAGGGCTTCTTCTCCTGCACGATGGCGTCGTAGAAGCGGCCATTGGCCGACTGCACCAGCACTGCACCGCCGTCGTTGAGCAGTTGTGGCGCCTGCGACCAGGAGTCGAACCAGACGATGTCCTTCTTGATGCTGTCCAGCTTGTCGAAGGCGCGTTGCTGGCCTTCCGGCGTGGCCAGCACTTCGTAGACTTCCTCCGGTGCCACGCCGTCGGCCATCAGTGCCCACTCCATGTTCACCTGCGGGCGCTTGCGCATGGCGCGCTTGCCGGGGATCTTGGCGGTGTCGAAGAAGTCGCCGATGCTGGTGGCCTTGGTGCCGCCGATGGTGTTGTCGTTGAAGGCGAACACCACGGACCAGACGATATTGCCCACCGCGCACTCGCTGGCCAGCGCTTCGGGAATGAAGTCCTGAGCCGCCGCAGTGCCGTCGATGCCGGCCGGCAACACGCTGTGATCGAGGGTTTCCAGCAGGCCTTCGGAGCAGGCGCGCTCGAGGTCGATCACTTCGAAGTCGACCACGTCCCACTGGATGTTGCCCGACTCGACCTGTGCCTTGATCTCGGCAACGCCACCCGAATAGTCCTCGAACAGCACCTTGACGCCGGTTTCCTTCTGGTAGGGGTCGATGACGTGCTTCTTCTGCGCGGCGCCGTAGGAGCCGCCCCAGGACACCACCGTGAGACTGTCCTGGGCCGTGGCGTTGCCTGCGGTGAAACCCAATGCCGCCAACAGGGCGAAGGTGGAAACGCTGGTAGTCAGTGATCTAGCCATTGCTGTGCTCCATTTGCTTCTACTAGTTGTGGTGGTCAGAGCGTCGTCGGCACTTCCGATCGGTCCAGGGCCTGGCTGTCTTCCGGCAGCCAGGTGAGGGCGATCTCTTCCTGAGCGCTGAGTTGCGGGGCTGAACTGTCGTTCAGATTCTTCACCACCAGTTCACTGCCGCTGGCAGTCTCGAAGTGGTAGCGGATGTATTCGCCGACGTAGTGGCGGGTGACGAAGCGGGCCTTGACCTGGTTGCCGCTGTCGCCGAGGCGGGTGGTGAAATTGAGCTTTTCCGGACGCACCGACACCGTGGTGGCCTGGCCGACTTCGCAGCAGTTGGCCTTCAGCGTGCTGACCAGGCCGCCATCGTCGAGACGTACCTGCACGCGGTCCGTTTCGACCGTCTCGATCACCCCTTCGAGCTTGTTGCTCTCGCCGATGAAGTCGGCGACGAACAGGTTGGCCGGTCGTTCGTAGAGCACGTGTGGCGCGGCGCACTGCTGCACCACGCCGTTGTTGAACACGGCGATGCGGTCGCTCATGGTCAGCGCTTCGGTCTGGTCATGGGTCACGTAGATCACGGTGAAGCCGAGCTGCTCGTGCAGACGCTTGATCTCGAACTGCATCTGCTCGCGCAGCTTCTTGTCCAGCGCGCCGAGTGGCTCGTCCATCAGCACGATGTCCGGGGCGAAGATCAGCGCGCGGGCCAGGGCCACGCGCTGGCGCTGGCCGCCGGAGAGCTGACCGGGATAGCGCCCACCGAAGGCCTGCAGTTCGACCAGGGCGAGGTACTGGTCGACCTTGGCGCGAATCTCGTCCTTGGGCAGCTTGCGGATCTTCAGCGGGTAGGCGAGGTTCTCGCGGATGGTCATGTGCGGGAACAACGCGTACTGCTGGAAGACCATGCCGATGTTGCGGTCGTACGGCGCGATGCTGGTGACGTTGCGGCCGTTGATCAGAATCTCGCCGCTGGTCACGTCCTCGAAACCGGCGAGCATCATCAGGCAGGTGGTCTTGCCGGAACCGGAAGGGCCGAGCAGGGTGATGAATTCGCCCTTGGCCACGTTGAGGTTGAAGTCCTTGACCACCAGGGTCTTGTGATCGTAGGTCTTCTTGACGTTGGTGAATCGCAGGAACGCGTCGTTCCCAGCCTGCGCAGTCATAGTCCTCCCCGCTGTCCGCAATGTGGAGTCAGCTCGTGGCCAAGGCTCCAACTTCTGAGTCGATTCGCCTCCTTCGTGGGCGGCGATCGTTATGGCGATAGGCAAAAGCAATAAGCAAGCCAGATTACGGCTGGCTGCCTGATAGCGCTCTGCTATGCAGGCTCAAGCCTAGTCGATGCTGGGCGAGATGCGAGGCGGGGTGTGGGAGGAGGTAACAACGAATGGGGGAAGAGGCACCTGCCGACACGCACTCGGCAGGTGCAGCCGCTCAGCTGTTGGGCAGCAGGCGTACGGTCAGGCTCTTGATATAGCGGGTTTCGTTGATCGCCGGGTGCACTGGATGGTCCGGGCCCTGGGCGCCGCGCTCGAGCAGCTGGATGTTGCGATCCAGATGGCGGGCGCTGGTCAGCAGGATGTTCTGCAGGTTGTCCTCGTCCAGGTGCATGGAGCAACTGGCACTGACCAAGATGCCGTCCTTGTTGAGCAGACGCATGGCGGTTTCGTTGAGGCGGCGGTAGGCGGCCTCGCCGTTCTTGATGTCCTTCTTGCGCTTGATAAAGGCGGGCGGGTCGGCGATCACTACGTCGAAGCGTTCTTCGGCTGCCTTCAGTTCGCGCAGCGCGGCGAACACGTCGCCTTCCACGCAGGTGACCTTCTCGGCGAAGCCGTTGAGTGTGGCGTTGCGCTCAACGCCATCGAGGGCGAAGCCGGAGGCGTCCACGCAGAACACTTCGCTGGCACCGAAGGCGGCCGCCTGCACGCCCCAGCCGCCGATGTAGCTGAACAGGTCGAGTACGCGCTTGCCCTTGACGTAGGGCGCCAGGCGCGCGCGGTTCATGCGGTGATCGTAGAACCAGCCGGTCTTCTGCCCTTCGATCACCGGCGCCTCGAACTTCACGCCGTTTTCTTCCAGGGCGACCCACTCCGGCACCTCGCCGTAGGCGGTTTCCACGTAGCGTTCAAGGCCTTCGGCGTCGCGCGCGCTGGAGTCGTTCTTGAACAGGATGCCACTGGGTTTGCACACCTGGATCAGCGCGGCGAGCACGTCGTCCTTGTGCGCTTCCATGGTGGCCGAGGCCAGCTGCACCACGAGGATGTCGAAGAAACGGTCGACCACCAGGCCCGGCAGCAGGTCGGAGTCGCCGTAGACCAGGCGATAGCAGGGCTTGTCGAACAGGCGCTCGCGCAGGCTCAGGGCGACGTTGAGACGATGCACCAGCAGGGATTTGTCCAGCACGTGCTTGACGTCGCGCGACAGCAGGCGGGCGCAGATCAGGTTGTTCGGGCTCATCGCGACGATGCCCAGCGGCTTGCCGCCGGCCGCTTCGAGGACAGCCTGGTCGCCGGCTTTGAAGCCATGCAGCGGAGTGGCGGCGACGTCGATCTCGTTGCTGTACACCCACAGGTGGCCGGCGCGCAGGCGTCGGTCGGCGTTGGCTTTCAGGCGCAGACTGGGCAGGGAAGACATGAGTTCGAGCTCCGCAGGGCAAAGAGCGGGATTATAGCGGTTTGCACGCAGGCCCGGCGGTTACAAAAGTCGGCTGCGGGCTTGCCCGAGCTTTGGCTAGACTGTGCGCTAATTCTCACCCTGCCCGATCCCCCTCCATGACCTACGAACTCACCGCCGAACAGATCCAGCAAGTCCTGCAGGGGATCAGCGTACCGCCGCAACCGCAGATCATGGTCGATCTGCAGATGGAACAGATCATGCCCAACCCCGATCTGCGCAGCATCGCCAAGCTGATCAGCCAGGACCCGGGGCTGTCCGGTGCGCTGCTGAAGATCGTCAACTCGCCGCATTTCGGCCTGGCCAACCGCATCGCTTCGATCCAGCAGGCGGTCAATCTGCTGGGCTGCAACACGGTGATCAACCTGATCAATGCGCAGTCGATCAAGGGCGAACTGACCGACGAAGCGATTCTGGTGCTCAACCGCTTCTGGGACAGCGCCCAAGACGTGGCGATGACCTGCCTGACCCTGGCCAAGCGCCTCGGTTATCACTCGCCGGACGAAGCCTACAGCCTCGGCCTGTTCCACGACTGCGGCATCCCGCTGATGCTCAAGCGCTTCCCCAACTACATGCAGGTGCTGGAGGAAGCCTATGCCAGCGCCAGCGACGAGCGCCGCGTGGTCGACACCGAGAACCGTCTGCTGACCACCAACCACGCCGTGGTGGGCTATTTCACCGCGCGCTCGTGGCGCTTGCCTGAGCACCTGTGCGAGGTCATCGCCAACCACCACAACGCCCTGTCGATCTTCAGCGATGATTCCGGACAGGACGCGCAGCTCAAGACGCTGCTGGGCATCCTGAAGATGGCCGAGCACATTTGCGAGACCCATCGTGTGCAGGGCGGTCAGGCCGTCGACATGGAGTGGCAGTACATCGCCCAGCCGATTCTCGAATACGTCGGGCTGTCGGAGTACGACTTCGAGAACCTGCGTGAAAGCATTCGCGACCTGACCGTACTTTGAACCTGGCAGGGTGCTTGCTGCACGTTGGCCTCGGTGCGTGCTACCGCTTTGCGCATCGCTCCTGCTAAGGTGGCGAACCGCCGTTTTCCTGCCGTATCGCCATGCCCGAATTACCTGAAGTCGAAACTACCCGCCGTGGTATTGCCCCCTATCTCGAAGGTCAGCGCGTCAGCCGCGTGATCGTGCGTGAACGCCGTCTGCGCTGGCCGATCCCCGAGGACCTGGACATTCGCCTGTCCGGCCAGCGTATCGAGTGCGTCGAGCGGCGCGCCAAGTACCTGCTGATCAAGGCCGAAGTCGGCAGTCTGATCGGTCATCTGGGCATGTCCGGCAGCCTGCGCCTGGTCGAGTGCGGCCTGGTTGCGGCCAAGCACGAGCATGTGGATATCGAACTGGAGTCCGGCCTGGCGCTGCGTTATACCGACCCGCGCCGCTTCGGTGCGCTGCTCTGGAGCGAAGACCCGCTGCGCCATGAGCTGCTCAGCAAGCTCGGCCCGGAGCCGCTGGGCGGGCTGTTCGACGGCGAGCGGCTGTTCCAGCTTTCGCGTGGGCGCAGCATGGCGGTCAAGCCGTTCATCATGGACAACGCCGTGGTGGTGGGCGTGGGCAACATCTACGCCACCGAAGCGTTGTTCGCTGCCGGTATCGACCCGCGTCGCGAAGCCGGTTCGATCTCGCGGGCGCGTTACCTGCGCCTGGCCGAGGAGATCAAGCGCATCCTCGCCCATGCCATCGAGCGCGGCGGCACTACGCTGCGCGACTTCGTCGGTGGTGATGGTCAGCCCGGCTACTTTCAGCAGGAGCTGTTCGCCTACGGGCGCGGCGGCGAATTTTGCAAGGTTTGTGGCAGCACGCTGCGTGAGGTCAAGTTGGGGCAGCGGGCGAGTGTCTACTGTCCCAAGTGCCAACGCTGAGCGAACCCACGTCTGATTAAGCCGTAGGGCGGGTGTAACCCGCCACAATGCCGATGGCGGGTTGCACCCGCCCTACGGATACAAGAACAAGAAATACCGAGGTTGATCGATGTCCGGTAACTACTTGCCGCGCAATCCTGTGGCCCAATGGCTGGGGCGCAGCGTACTGAAGCTGATGGGCTGGCGGATCGAGGGCGAACTGCCGAAGCTCGACAAGTTCGTCGCCATCGGCGCTCACCACACCTCCAACTGGGACTTCGTGATCTTCATCGCGCTGAAGTTCGTGCTGCGCCTCAATGCCCGCTGGTTCGGCAAGCACAGCATCTTTCGCTGGCCCTTCGGCGGCCTGATGCGCAGCTGGGGTGGCATCCCGATCCGCCGGGACCTGAAGCTCAACACCGTCGAGCAGGCGGTGCAGGCCTTTCGCGAGCACGACCAGTTCATCCTGGTGCTGTCGCCCGAGGGCACGCGCAAGAAGGTCGAGCGCTGGAAGATGGGCTTCTACCATATCGCTCTGGGCGCGGGCGTGCCCATCGTGCTGGGTGCGCTGGACTACCAGAACCGGCGCGTGGTGATCGGCCCGACCTTTCAGCCGACGGGTGACGAAAAAGCCGATCTGGCTGCCATGCTGACGTTCTTTCGCCCTTATGTGCCGAAAAAGCCGGAGTACGCCTTTCATGGCGATTGATGTCCGTCACGCTGACAATTGGCCATGCGCTGTTATAGTTACTGGCACTTTCCCGAATAACCTGAAGGATCGATCCATGAAAGCGTTCCGCACCTCCGCTGCTGTCCTGGCGCTGACCTCTGGCCTGCTGGCGCTATCGGCGCAGGCGGAAGTGGTTCAGCAGAACGTCAGCGGCGATCCGCTCTATACCGTAGAAGCGCCCAAGGGCTATGCCATGATCGGTGACCTGGTCATCGCTCGCCCGCTACTGATCGGCGCCACCGCCATCGGCGCTGCGGCCTTTATCGTCAGCCTGCCGTTCACCGCCCTGGGCGGCAATGTCGGCGAGGCGGCGCAGTCGCTCGTGGTCGAGCCTGGCAAAGAAGCCTTCGTGCGCTGCCTGGGCTGCACCAGCAGCGGCTACAAGCAAGACTGATTCGCTGCAACCCGCTGTCGCGGCCTCTCGCCTCTTTATCGAGGCGAGGGGCCGTTTACGTTTGAACGCCGAGAAAAGGAAGGAACGGTGATAATGAAGTCCTTGCGCTGGGTGATGCTGTCGCTGGTGATAGCGGGGCTGATCGCCTCGTTCTGGTTCAGCCAGGGCTGGCTGCAACTCTGCGCCGGCCTGGCGATCTTCCTGTTCGGCATGCAGTGCCTGGAAGAGGGCTTGCGCCAGTTGGCGAGCAGCAAGCTGGAACAGTTGCTCGGGCGCAGCACCGCGACGCCGTTCAAGAGCCTGTTGTTCGGTGTCGGCGGCACCTTGCTGCTGCAATCGAGCACGCTGGTGTCGCTGCTGACCATCGCCTTCATCAGCACCGGGCTGATCCAGCTGGCCGGCGGTATCGCCATCCTCTTCGGCGCCAATCTCGGTGCCACCAGCGGTATCTGGCTGCTGGCGATGGCCGGGCAGAACCTCAGCCTGAGCCCGCTGGCGCTGCCACTGCTGGTGTTCGGTGTGCTGGCCGGCTTCTTCGGCGCCAAGAGCAAGGCGGCCGGGCGCATCGTGCTGGGCATCGCCTTCATCTTTCTCGGCATCGACCAGATCAAGGAGGGCTTCGCCAGTTTCGGCGATGGCCTGGACATGACCGGCCTGCAGGAAGGCGGACTGCGCGGGGCGCTGTTGTTCACCGCCATCGGCATGGCCATCACCGTGGTGCTGCAATCGAGTCACGCCACGCTGATGCTGACCCTGGCCGCCCTGGCCAGCGGCCAACTGGAGCTGGGGCAGAGTCTGGCCATTGCCATTGGCTCGAATGTCGGCAGCAGCGTGACCACTGCCTTCGTCGGCTCGCTCGGCGGCAATCGCAGCGGCCAGCGCCTGGCGCTGGCTCATGTGCTGTTCAACATCACCACCGGCACCCTCGCTTTCTGCCTGCTGGGCCCGCTGACCTGGCTGGTACATGCGCTGGCCGAGCCCTTGGGGCTGGGCGACAACAGCCTGATCCAACTGGCGATGTTCCATACCCTGTTCAATGCCATGGGCGTGGCGCTGTTCTGGCCGCTGCAGGGGCGCCTGGCGCAATTCCTGATCCGCTGGCTACCGGAGCGAGTCGAGCCGCCGGTGCTGATCACCGAGCTGGCGCCCGAGCAGGTCGCCGAGCCCGAGCGCACCCGCGCGCGCTACCTCAACGAACGCGCGCTGGACTCGGTGGACGCCGCATCCGGTGCGGTGGTGCAGGAGCTTGGGCACCTTGGCCGCCTGAGCCTGGAGGTGATCTGCCACGCGCTCTATCTGCCGGTGGACCAGCTGGCGCGTACCCAGGCCGATGATCGACTGCTGCAGGCCAAGCCTACGCACGGCGGCTTCGATGCGCAGCACCTGTACCAGCTTCATATCAAGGGGGTGTATGGCGACCTGCTGAGTTTCATGGGACGCATGGAGTTGCCCATGGACGAAGCGCACCAGCAGTTCTGGGTCAGTTGCCAGCTGGCGGCGCTGCAACTGGTGGATGCGGTCAAGGATGCCAAGCACCTGCAGAAGAACCTCGGCCACTACCTCGACGCGACGCCTTCGGCCGTGCGGGATGCCTATGTGGAGCTGCGTCGTCATATGCTCGTCACGCTGCATGAAGTGCGTGAGCTGGCGCGCTCGGAGATGCCCGAGGAAATGTGGCAATCGCGCCTGCGCTGGCTCGACGAGCAGGCGGCGAGCTTCGACGGGCAATTCCGCCAGCGTCTGTTCGCCGATGTGCGCAGCGGGCGGCTCGATGGCCTGCAGACCAGCTCGCTGATGAATGACCTGGGCTATGTCAGCCGCATCTTCCAGAGCCTGCGCAACGTACTGATGCTGGGCAGCGAGCAGGCGCTGTTCCGCGAGTTGCGCAAGTTCGGCGAGGAGCAGGAGAGCCTGATCAGGCTCTCCTGACACAAGACGTAGCCCGGATGACATCCGGGCTTTGCTCGGTTTTCCCGGATTTCATCCGGGCTACGGCCACATTCGGTTGATGCACCTCAAGGAATCGCCTCGCCGATCCCGCGGGGGTCGCTGGCAGCCTGCACCTCGCCGCTGACCTTGTCCCAGAACAATACCTGCTGATTACCGTACTGCCGGTCCAGGCGCTTGAGTTCATAGCCACGTCGCTGCAGTTCGGCGGCCTGCTTGTCGCTGAAGGTATCCGGCTCATGCTCGATCACATCGGGCATGAACTGGTGGTGGTAGCGTGCGACCGCCGGCCAGCGCGCGATGGGCTGGTCGTCCAGGTATTCGAGCATCGACAGCAGCACCATGCTCGGAATTCGGCTGCCGCCTGGCGTACCGAAGGCGGCGAATTCGTCGCTGCTCTCGATGAAACTCGGGCTCATCGACGACAGCGGGCGTTTGCCCCCGGCAATGGCGTTGGCCTGGCTGCCCGCCAGGCCATAAGCGTTGGCGCCCTGCACGTCGGCGGCGAAGTCATCCATCTCGTCGTTGAGCAGCACACCGGTGCCGGGCACGGTGAAGGCGGCGCCGAACGGCAGGTTGATCGACAGCGTGGCAGCCACTGCATTGCCCTCGGCATCGAGCACGGCGAAGTGCGTGGTGTGGTCGCCCTCATGCCAGGTGCCGGCAGGCGGCAGGCTGGCGCTGGGCGTGGCCTTCTCGGGCTCGATGCTGCCGGCGAGCACGGCCAGGTGTCCGGGCGAGAGCAGTTGCTCCACGGGATTCTTGACGAAGTCCGGGTCGCCCAGCAGGCCGCGATCTCGGTAGGCGCGGCGCAGCGCCTCGACCACGTAGTGCACGCGCTGCATCGGTTCGGCGTCGCGCCAGGGCAACTGCTCGAGCATCGCCAGGCTCTGCGCCAGCGCGATGCCGCCGGCCGAGGGCGGCGGGGCGCTGATCAGCTCGCGGCCATCTTCGAGGCGAAAACGCAGCGGTTCGCGGCGGACGATGCGGTATTCGCGCAGGTCATCCAGGGTCCAGATGCCACCGGCGTGGCGTACGCCAGTTACCAGGCGCTCTGCCACCGGCCCTGTGTAGAAGCCTGCACGGCCATGCTCGGCCAGTGACTGCAGGGTGGCGGCCAGCTCCGGCTGGCGCAGAGAATGGCCCTCGCCGGGTATTTCGCCCTGGTCGAGGAACAGCCTGGCGCTCTCGGCATCGTCGCGCAGTGCCGCCAGGCGCCAGGTCGCGCGTTCGCGGTAGACGCGGTCCACCGCAAAGCCCTCGTTGGCCAGGCGAATCGCCGGGGCCAGGCTGGTTTTCAGCGGTAGGCGACCGTGATGCTCGGCCAGTTCGACCAATGCTGCCGGCAGCCCGGGAATGGCAGCAGCCAGCGCGCCATTGAGCGACAGCTCGCGTTGCACCTTGCCGTCGCGGACGTAGAGATCCGGCTTGGCCTCCAGTGGCGCGCGCTCACGGGCGTCGAGGAAGTCGTAGCCGGGGGCGTCGCCAGCGCTGCGCAGGAGGAAGAAGCCACCGCCACCCAGGCCCGAGCCGTAGGGCTCGACCACAGCCAGTGCTGCACTGGCGGCAATGGCGGCATCGAAGGCATTGCCGCCAGCGTCGAGCATCTGCTGGGCGGCGGCAGTGGCCGCAGAGTGGGCAGTGGCAATGGCGGGTTGCTGCGGGGCGGCCTGAGCCAACAGGCTGGCGCCGAGCAGCAGGGTCGATAGCAGGAGTTTGCGCAACATGCGATCTACCAGAGGGCGGCTGAAGGAAGCTTGAAGCTTAACAGCCTCGCTCGGGCGAGGGGGCACAACGGGCGCGGAGAAAGTGGGAGGTCGCTAGCCCTCGGAAGTGTCAGGCCTTGCCGGTGATGATGCGGTACTTGTGCATCAGTTCATCCTTGCTCTCGACGTTGTTCTCGTCGAGCGGGATGCAGTCGACCGGGCAAACCTGCTGGCATTGCGGCTCATCGTAGTGGCCGACGCATTCGGTGCACAGGTTGGGATCGATCACATAGATCTCCTCACCCTGGGAAATGGCGCCGTTGGGGCACTCGGGTTCGCAGACGTCGCAGTTGATGCAATCGTCGGTAATGATCAGGGACATGAAAAACAACTCCCGTCGAAGCTGAGCCACGACATTGGCAGGCGACAATGAGGCAATTGTGCCGGATTGGTGCGCCATGTGCCATTAGCCCGGTCGGTTAGGCGCTTTGCTTCCCTCTCCCGTTTTCGGGAGGGGCGGGGAAGAGGGTAGGGAATCGTGGCGCCGCTTTTGCCCTCTCCCAAGAGCGGGAGAGGGTCATCAGTCGACCGTGAACGGCCGGCTTTTAATGCTTGCGCAAGCGCTCGTGGAGCGCATCGGCGACGGCCGGGTGCACGAACTTGGAAATGTCGCCACCCAGCGCGGCGATTTCGCGCACCAGGGTCGAGGAAATGAAGGAATACTTCTCCGACGGCGTGAGGAACAGGCTCTCGACGTCCGGCGCAAGCTGGCGGTTCATGTTGGCCAGCTGAAACTCGTACTCGAAGTCCGATACCGCGCGCAGGCCACGCAGGAACACGTTGGCGTTCTGCTCCTTGACGAAGTGCGCCAGCAGCGAGGAAAAGCCCACCACTTCGACATTGGGCAGGTGCTTGGTCACCTCGCGGGCCAGCTCGACGCGTTGTTCCAGCGGGAACAGCGGGTTTTTCTTGGGGCTGGCGGCAACGGCGATGATGACGTGATCGAAGAGCCGCGCGGCGCGTTCGACCAGATCGCCATGGCCTTTGGTGATGGGGTCGAAGGTACCCGGGTACAACACTCGATTCATCGCTTCGTCCTGTTCGAGGCGGCAAGAGTCGCGGATGGTAGCGCAGCGTTTCCCTTGCGGCCAAGCGCGGCGAAAGGCTCGGTTGCCGTGTGTGCCCGAGTGCCTGGCATTCAATGGGCTGTAGAGGATGCAGATGTGGGCGATTACCGAGCAGAGCACAGCCTGCGCCAGGCAGTGCCGTGCAGCTGCGCTGCTCAGGCCTTCAATCGTTCGGCCAGCAGGGTGGCCAGTTTCGCGGTCAGCCCATAGATCGAAAGTTGCGGGTTGGCGCCGATGCTGGTGGGGAACAGCGAGCCGTCGTGGACCGACAGGTTCTCCAGCTGGTGATGCCGGCCGAGGCTGTCGACCACTGCCTGCTGCGGGTCTTCGCCCATGGCGCAGCCGCCCATTACGTGAGCGCTGCCCAGGCGGGTGCGGTACAGCGCCAGGTCGAGGTTGTCGATCAGGTCCCGGGCTTGCTTCCAGGTTGCCACGTAGCCGGCATCGGCGTGCATCGGCATCACCGCCCTGGCGCCTGCGGCGAACTGGATTTCGGCCATGGTCAGGAAGGCACGGCGCACGCCATCCCAGGTGTAGTCGGTCATCTGGTAGTCGAGTACCGGGCTGCCGTCGTCACGCAGTTCCACACGGCCCTCGGCGCAATCCGGGTGGAAGCCGTCGCGCAGCAGGGCAAGCATCACGTTGGTATGCGGCAGTTGTGCCATGCGCAGGGCGTTCTCGCGGCCAAAATCGCCGAGCAGGGTGGCGGTCAGCGCTGGCTGTAGGGGCGGCACTTCCAGCTTGTAGGAAAGGCGTCCGCCGGTGCCATCGTCCCACTGAAAATGATCCGAGTAGACCGACTGCGGCGCACCGTAGAAGGGGTTGATGACCTGTTCGAACTGCGCCGCGGAGAAGTTCACCAGGTGAAGGTAGGTGCGCCGTCCGACGCGCTGGTGCGGGTCGGGCGCGTTGGAGCGCAGCAGAATGCCGGGGGTGTTGATGCCACCGCCGGCCAGCACGTAGTGCCGCGCCTTGACCCGGATGCGCTTGCCGTTGGGCGCCACGCAGCGTTCGTCCATGCCCAGGCAGTCGATGCCGACCACCTTGTCGCCTTCGATCAGCAGCTTGTCGGCGCGCGCCAGGTAGAGCAGCTCGCCGCCGGCGTCGAGGGTGGCGGGGATGGTGGTGACCAGCATCGACTGCTTGGCGTTGGTCGGGCAGCCCATGCCGCAGTAGCCGAGGTTCCAGCAGCCGCGCACGTTGCGCGGGATCGGCGCCCAGTGATAGCCGAGCTTGTCGCAGCCGCTGCGCAGCACCTCGTTGTTGGCATTCGGTGGCACCGCCCAGGGCGCGACGCCCAGGCGCTGCTCCATCTTCTCGAACCAGGGTGCCATGGACTCGACGTCATGGCCTTTCACGCCATGCACTTCGGCCCAGTGGGCCAGGGTCTGTGGCGGCGTGCGGAAGCTGCTGGTCCAGTTGATCAGCGTCGTGCCGCCCACGGCCCGGCCCTGCAGTATGGTGATGGCGCCATCCTTGCTCATGCGGCCGATACCTTCCTGATAGAGGTTCGGGTAGGCCTCGGCCTCCTGCATCTTGAAGTCGTCGCTGGTCTTCAGCGGGCCTTCCTCGATCAGCAGCACCTTGTAGCCAGCGGCGCTGAGAATCTCCGCCGTGGTGCCACCACCGGCGCCGCTACCGACGATGGCGACATCGGCTTCCAGCGTCAGGTCGTTTTCCAGGCGCGAACCGTCGTATGTCTTCCAGCCTTTGGCCAGGCCTTGCTTGAACAAATCGGGTACAGGCATTTCACCTTCTCTTCTTGTCGTCGGGCCGTCTGTAGGGGGCGAGCTCTCGAGCTGGGCGCATGCCCTGATCGCGGATAAATCCGCTCCTACACCAACAGCCCGTATTCCGTGGGAGCGGCTTCAGCCGCGATGCTCTCTACAATGGCTAGGGTGGACCGTCATACGGTGGGCGGGCCCGGATAGCCGCAATGCGCCCAGGCTTCCTGGCGGCTGTACCAGGCCATCATCACCAGTTGCAGCAGCGAAGCGTGGCCCATGCGCAGCAGGCTCAGGCTGCTGTTCTGCCAGCGGCTGAGGAAGTTGCGCACGTCATCGGCGCTGGCGTTGTCCCAACTGCCCCAGACGCCGGTCAGCGGGCCGCGGGTAATGGGCAGGGCCAGTACGTCGAACAGTTGTACGGTGAGTTTCAGCATCTCCGGCGACAGGTGGGCGAGGCCGCTGTCGAGACTCTTCAGCGTGCCATCGATCGCCTGCGGCATCTGTTCGGCACTGACGGCGCCATCGAGCATCACCGGGATCAGCGCGCGCAGAAACGGCAGGTCGCTGCTGCGCAGGATCAGATAACCATTGGCCGGCGTGCTGGCCGAGCAGCCGCTGAGCGTCGCGGTCAGCCCGGCAGTGCCGAGCAGTGCCGTGCCCAGCAGGCCGACCTTGAGCAGGCTGCGCCGCGAAAGTTGCGGCGCGTCGAGAGTGGTGTCGTTCATTGTTGTTATCACCAGGCGTAGAGCGGGTGCTGACCGCGTCGATCAACGTACGAACAATTTGTAGATCAGCTTCTGAATCGCCTTGCCATAAGGCGGGTAGATCAGCCGTGCGGCGTTGAAACGCTGCTTGATGAATACGCCCTTGGCCTTGCTGAAGGTCAGGAAACCTTCGTGACCGTGGTAGTGGCCCATGCCCGACGGGCCGACACCGCCGAACGGCATGTCGTCCTGCGCCACGTGCAGCAGGGTATCGTTCAGGCACACGCCGCCGGAGTGGGTTTCGTGCAGCACGCGCTGCTGTTCGCCCTTGTCATAACCGAAGTAGTACAGCGCCAGCGGGCGTGGCCGTGCGTTGACGTAGGCGAAGGCATCTTCCAGGCGGTCGTACGGGACCACCGGCAGCAGCGGGCCGAAGATCTCGTCCTGCATCAGCTTCATGTCGTCGTTGACGTCGAGTACCAGGCTCTGCGGCAGGCGCCGGCCCTGGGCCTCTGGATACAAGGGAACGATGCGCGCGCCCTTGGTCTGCGCGTCCTGCAGATAGCCGTTGAGGCGTGCCAGCTGGCGCTCGTTGATGATCGCCGTGTAGTCCGGGTTGTCCTTGAGCTGCGGATAGAAACGCTGCACGACGTCGCGATAGGCGCTGACGAAGCCGTCGACGCGATCACGCGGCACAAGCACGTAGTCCGGCGCCACGCAGGTCTGCCCGGCGTTGAGGGTCTTGCCGAAGGCGATGCGCTCGGCGGCGTGCTCCAGCGGCACGTCGGCCGAGACGATGGCTGGCGACTTGCCGCCCAGTTCCAGGGTTACCGGGGTCAGGTTCTCCGCGGCGGCGCGCATCACGTGCTTGCCGATGCTGGTGGCGCCGGTGAACAGCAAATGGTCGAACGGCAGCTTGGAGAAGGCCATGCCGACTTCCGCCTCGCCCAGGGCGACGCTGACCAGGTCCTCGGGGAAGATGCGCGCCAGCAGGTCCTTGACCAGTTGCGAGGTGGCCGGGGTGGACTCGCTCATCTTGATCATCACCCGGTTGCCGGCGGCCAGCGCACCGGTCAGCGGACCGATGGCGAGAAACAGCGGGTAGTTCCACGGCACGATGATGCCGACCACGCCCAGCGGCTGGTAGATGACCTTGGCCGAAGCGGGCATGAACTGCATGCCGACGCTGCGCCGTGAAGGCTTCATCCACTTTCTGATGCGTTTGCTCGCGTAATGGATGCCATGCAGGCTGGGCATCAGTTCGGCTAGCAGGGTCTCGTCCACCGAGCGGTTGCTGAAATCCTGAGAAATCGCCTCGATCAGCGCATTCTGCTGTTCGACCAGCAACTCCTTGAGGGACTTCAACCACTGAATGCGTTGCTCGGCCGACGGCATCGGGTTGGCGGCAAAGGCGGAGCGCTGCAGGGCGAAGGTGGCGTCCAGCTGGCTGATCTGCTGTTGGCTGTGCTGCAAATAGGCGATGTCGGCGACCATTGGTTTCTCCTCGACGTTACAGCGGGCAGGCTGTTGAAAAACTATCTGCGTTGTCATCGCTGCGTTAAAAACAGGCTCAAAATGCTCATTTACAACTTGTAAACTCCGCTTTTTCGCCTGTTTTTGCCTTGCGCTGACTGCCTCGCCGACGTTTTTAAACAGCCTGCTGGAGGCGGCTATAAGCCGCGATTAGGCTGAGCTGGATTTTTAGAGCAATTACTCTAATGTGTCAAATAGGGTGCCGCGCACCCGTCCTTGCTGCACCCGAACCAAAGGTCAGCAGATGGCGTTGGCATGCGTCGAGGGGTAACACTCCGGCTGTTTCGCCTGTACCTTTGCCACTTTTGAAGTCGAGATCGAGCTGCGTCATGGCGCCACCCAAGACCCGCGACCGCATCGTTGCCGAGAGCCTGGCCCTGTTCAACGGCCAGGGCGAACGCAATGTCACCACGAACCACATCGCCGCACATCTGGGCATTTCGCCGGGTAATCTGTATTACCACTTCCGCAACAAGCAGGTGATCATCGCCGAGCTGTTCGCCCAGTACGAAGCGCAGGTCGACAGTTTCCTGCGTCTGCCCGAAGGCCGTGCGCTGACGGTAGAGGACAAGACCTTCTACCTGGAGGCGCTGCTGGCGGCGATGTGGCACTACCGTTTCCTGCATCGCGATCTGGAGCACCTGCTGGAATCCGACGCCGAGTTGGCTGAGCGTTATCAGGCCTTCGCCCGGCGCTGTCTGGTGCACGCGCGGGCCATCTACCAGGGCTTCGTCGATGCCGAGATCCTCAGCATGACGCCGGCGCAGATCGAGGCGCTGACCCTCAACGCCTGGATCATCATGACCTCCTGGGTACGTTTCCTCTGCACCGCCGGGGCCAGCCCGGACGACCTCAGCCAGGACATGCTGCGCCGCGGCATCTACCAGGTGCTGGCTCTGGAAGGCGGCTATATCACGCCCTCCGCGCGTTCAGCGGTCGAGGCGCTGTATGATCGCCTGCATGTGCCGCTGGAGCAGGTACTGGGGTAAGCGGTTCGGTGTCGCTGTAGTCCGGATGTAATCCGGAGGAACTGTGCCGGAGCATTCCCGGATTGCATCCGGGCTACGACTTCGCGGGCCAGTAGGAGGGGCTTTAGCCGCGAGCTTTTCGCCGCTGAAGCGCCTCCCACAATCTGCAGCGACTGCCTTGCCCGGTTGCAATCCGCAAAGGCCTTTGTCGCGTCTTCCCGGACTTCATCCGGGTTACAGTGCTTACCGCCCGCGTAGGAGCGGCTTCAGCCGCGATTATGCGTGGCTCGCCAGCCATTGCGGAATACGCCGCTCCAGGTAATACACCGGCTTGCGCGGGCTGCCTTCGACGAAGCCGACATGCCCGCCCTTGGCGTGCAGTTCGAACTCGGTGCCGCGGGCGAGTTCGCTGGCCTCCGGCAGGCTGTGGCGGAAGATGAAGGGGTCGTCCTCCGCCTGGATGATCAGCGTGCGTGTGCGGATTTCACCCAGGTAGAAGCGGCTGGAAGCGCGGCGGTAGTAATCGTGGGCATCGGCGAAACCGTGCAGCGGCGCGGTGATGCGCCCGTCGAAGTCCCAGAAGGTGCGCATGCCGTCCAGCGGGCCCAGGCGCTCCAGTACCGACAGGCGCTCGCTCTGACCCTGTTCGGTGAACAGACGCTGCTTGTCGCTCACGTAGGCGACCATCTCGCGCATGAAGTGCGCCTGATACACCCGTGAGAAACCCAGGCCGATGCGGTCGGCGCACTGATCCAGACGAAACGGCACCGACACCGCCACTGCTGCCTGCAGCTGGCTCTGCGCGCCGCTTTCGCCCAGATACTTGAGCAGCACGTTGCCGCCCAGCGAATAGCCGACGGCGTACAGCGGCGCCATCGGCCGTTGCGCGCGCAGGTGGGCGACAGCCGAGGCCAGATCCTCGCTGGCGCCGGAGTGATAGCCGCGCGGCAGCAGGTTGGGCTCGCCAGAGCAGCCACGCCAGTTCAACGCCACGCTGGCCCAGCCGCGCGCGGCCAGCGCCTGCTGCAGGCCGAGCACGTAGAGCGAGCTGGAGCTACCGGTCAGGCCATGCAGCACCAGCACCAGCGGCGCATGAGCGTCATGCGGGCCGTACCAGTCGAGGTCGAGGAAGTCGCCATCGTCCAGCCACAGCCGTTCGCGCGGTCGCTGCAGTTGCGGCGGCTTGCGGCAGAAGGGGTTCCACAGCGTCTGCAGATGCGGGCCGGGGAGCCACCAGGCGGGGCGAAATTCAGTGTTCATGGTGAAGTCGGTCGTCGGCAGTAGACGTAGCCCGGATGCAATCCGGGAATGGTGGCCCTGGATTTCATCCAGGCTACGGAGCTTTCAGCGTCGGCGCTTGCGCAGTATGCGCCAAGCGCACCAGGCCAATACCAGCAGGGCGACGATACGCTGATTGGTAAGTCCGATGACGATACCTTGCTGATGCTCCAACAGTATCGTGCGATTCAAATTCAGCGGAATTTCCTGCTGGCTGAGCAGCACCGGCAGCGCCAGTGCGATCAGCAGCAGGTAGGGCAGGTGGGCGTAGATGAAGTCCTTCATCCACGCTGCCACAGCGCGTAATGCACCTGGCCGGTGTGCTTCTCGCGATGCAGGCGCCAGTTGCCGGGCAGGCCCAGCGTCGAGGGCGCCGTCTCGCTTTCGGTGTAGACCCAGGCGTCGTCGGCCAGCCAGTTCTGAGCTTCCAGCAGGTCGCAGGCGCCTTGCAGCAGATCCTTGTGGAACGGCGGATCGAGCAGGACGATATCGAAGCGCCGCGGCGCCGGGCGGGCTAGCAGCTGCAAAGCATCGCCGAGCTGAATCTCGCCCTCGCTGCATTGCAGCGTCGCCAGATGCCCGCGCAGCGCGCTCACCGAGGCCGGGTTGAGGTCGCAGGCCAGGCCGCTGGCGGCACCGCGCGACAGGGCTTCGAGCAGCAGCGCGCCGCTGCCGGCGAAGGGGTCGAGCACGTGCGAGCCTTCGACATAGGGCGCCAGCCAGTTGAACAGCGTTTCGCGCACCCGGTCCGGGGTCGGGCGCAGGCCCGGGCCGTCAGGGAAGGCGAAGCGCCGCGAACGCCATTGCCCACCGATGATACGCAATTGGCCCTGGCCGCCGTGGGCTTTGCCCGCGGCGGGTTTGTGCGGGGCGCGTCCGCGCATCAGTGCGGCACCGTGCTGGGCTGCTGGGCCGGGCGATCGGTCGGTGGTGGCAACTCCTTCTGCGCCACGGTCGGGCCTGCTGTGACCACCACCAGTGCTTCGGGGTCGAGGTGCTTGGCCATCGCCGCCTGCACCTGCTCGGTGGTCAGCGCCTGCACGTCACGCATGAAATCGTCCAGGTAGCTCAGCGGCAGATCGTAGAAGCCCATCGAGGCCAACTGGCCGACGATGGCGGCATTGCTTGCCGTGGACAGCGGGAAGCTGCCGGCCAGCTCGCGCTTGGCGTTGTCCAGCTCCTGCTGGGTCGGGCCGTCACGCAGGTAGTCGGTCAGCAGTTGCTTGACCAGCGCCAGGGTGCCCTGGCTGAGCTCGGCGCGGGTCTGCAGATTGATCATGAAGGGGCCGCGCGCCTGCATGGTCCTGAAACTGGAGTAGACGCCGTAGGTCAGGCCGCGCTTCTCGCGCACCTCGCTCATCAGACGGGTGCCGAAACCGCCGCCGCCGAAGATCTGGTTGCCCAGATACAGCGCGGCATAATCCGGATCGCTGCGGTCGATGCCGAGCTGGGCGAACATCAGGTGGGTCTGGTTGGATGGGTATTCGATATGGCTGACGCCCGGTTTGGGCGTTTGCGGCTGGGCGATCTTCGCCAGCGCCGGGCCTTGCGGCAGGGCGGCGGAGAGCTGATTGGCGATGGCCTCGGCCTCGGCGCGCGACAGGTCGCCGACCAGGGCGATCACCGCATTGCCGGCCGCGTAGGCGCGAGCGTGGAAGGCCTGCAGCTGCTGACGGGTGATGGCGGGGATCGACTGCGCCGTGCCATCGCTCGGGTGCGCGTAGGGATGCTGCCCGTACAGGCGCTCGAACAACTCCAGGCTGGCCAGCTTGCCCGGATTCTGCTTCTGGTACTCGAAACCGGCGAGCAGCTGGTTCTTGATCCGCGCCAACGAATCGGCAGGGAAGGTGGGCTTGCCCAGTACATCAGCGAACAGCGCCAGCGCAGGTTCGCGTTGCTCCCGCGCGCTCAGGCTGCGCAGGCTGGCCACGGCCATGTCGCGGTAGGCGCCGTTGCCGAACTCGGCGCCGAGACCCTCGAAACCGGCGGCGATGGCGCCGACGTCCTTGCCCGGCACACCTTCGTTGAGCATCGCGTTGGTCAGGGTAGCCAGGCCCGGCGCGCCGCCGTCCTGACTGCTGCCGGCGGCGAAGGTCAGGCGCAGGTCGAACATCGGCAGCTCATGGGCTTCGACGAACAGCACCCTGGCGCCCTGTGAGGTATGCCAGCTCTGGATTTCCAGCGTACGGCGGGTCGGCGCCTTGCCGTCGAGCGCAGCCAGCGACTGCAGCTTGGCGGCATCGCCGGTCGCCGTGCTGTCGGACAGGTTAGCGCAGGCGCCCAGTGCCAGGGCGGTGGACAGGACCAGGCCGAGCAGGCCCAGGCGGCGTTGCTCAGTCTTCATGGGCGGGACTCCTTATTGCGGGACTCTTCGGGCAGAACGTGGGCGACACTCAGGCGGTCGCGAGCGAAGAAGGTACGGGCGGCCTGCTGGATGTCCGCCGGGGTGACGGCTTCCAGCTCGGCCAGTTCCTGGTCGATCAACTGCCAGGACAGGCCCACGGTTTCCAGTTGACCGATACCGGTGGCCTGGCTGGTGATCGAGTCGCGCTCGAATACCAGGCCGGCGATGACCTGGGCGCGTACGCGTGCCAGTTCGGCAGCGGACGGCGGGGCCTTCTTCAGTTCTTCCAGCTCGCGCCACAGGCCGGCTTCGGCCTGCTCCAGGGTCTTGCCCTTCTGCACGTTGGGCATAGCCGAGAGGATGAACAGGCTGTCGCCGCGGGTGAAGGCGTTGTACCAGACGCTGGCACCGGAAACGAGCTCCTCGCCGCGCTCCAGGCGGGTCGGCAGACGCGCGCTGTAGCCGCCATCGAGCAGTGCGGCGGCCAGGCGCAGGGCATAGACCTGGCGCGGCGTTTGCGCAGTGGCCAGGCCCGGCACGTTGAAGCCCATGACCAGATTGGGCAGTTGGGTCTTGAGATACAGGGTGGTGCGCCGCTCGCCGGGCGCGGCCAGTTCCAGCGGCAGCTTGGCGCTCGGAACGTCGCGACGCGGAATGTCACCGAAGTAACGTTGCGCCTGGGTCTTGACCTCGTCAACGCTGACGTCTCCGACCACCACCAGGGTGGCGTTGTTCGGCGCGTACCACTTCTTGTACCAGGCGCGCAGTTCGTCGATGTGCATGCGCTCGAGGTCGGCCATCCAGCCGATGGTCGGGATGCTGTAGCCGCTGGCCGGGTAGGCCATGGGTTTGAAGCGCTCGAATGCTAGGGACGAGGGACGGTCGTCGGTGCGCAGACGGCGCTCCTCCTTGATCACCTCGATTTCCTTGGCGAACTCATCTGCCGGCAGTTTCAGGCTGGCGAGACGGTCGGCTTCCAGCTCCAGCGCCACGCCCAGGCGGTCGCGGGCCAGCACCTGGTAGTAGGCGGTGTAGTCGTCACTGGTGAAGGCATTTTCCTCGGCGCCCAGCTCACGCAGGATGCGTGACGCTTCGCCGGGGCCGAAATTGCGGCTGCCCTTGAACATCATGTGTTCCAGGGCGTGGGACAGGCCGGTGGAACCGGGCGTCTCGTAGCTGGAGCCGACCTTGTACCAGATCTGCGAAACCACCACCGGCGCGCGGTGGTCCTCGCGGACGATGACCTTGAGGCCGTTGTCCAGTTCGAATTCGTGGGTGGGTTGAGCGGGAGACGCGGAGGCTGCAAGTGGCACGCAAAGGGCGCCGAACAGCAGGCCGAGGGAACGGCGGGCGATGGCATTCATTAAAAGTCTGACCTGTCGGATAGCCTGGGCGGTCGTACCGCCGGCGGGCGAAGAGGTGCTAGGATACCCCATCCTGTGCGACACGTATGATCGTGTCGTGCTTGGTTTGGTTAATGCGCCTAGGCACCTTAATCCCTTGCTATCAGGGGGTTTGAAGCCCGAAAAAGCATTCAACAAACCGGCTCAGCCTGGTTAATCCACACCCTGGAAACGCTTCGTTTTGGCGGGGATGGATAACAAAAGCTGTATCTGTTCAAACCCTAAAATGGGTCAATGAGCGGTTACAGAAACAGGATAGTAACGTTCAGCTATCATCGAATTGTTACTAAAAATGTCTGACCCGAGGGTGAATTTGCCCTCCGGGCAGAACTCACCCTCGAACGTCTGGCAGTGAGCCAACTCACCGTCGTGAGACGTTGTAGGGTGTTGAACCAAGCACGGAGCGAAAAGCTCCGAATCGCATTGCTCAACTTCGCTTGTATAGGAAGTACCGAGCCTGGCATGTACCTGCCAGTTCATTAGATCGGCATGCGTCAGGGGCCAACCCTGGGGTGTGAAGCCCGATTAACAATGTCTCGCTCTTATGAGGGTGTTATCCGGTGACGGAGAACGCTTTACGTCCGAATTGCACGGACGTAACGAGGCTAATGACCTAACCCGCATGGCTAACGCATGTGAATCGTCGACCGAACCCTCGTCATTATCGACGGGCCTACGGCAATTATTGGCCCCAGCCAAAATCGGCATGTAGTCGGGCAGCGCAGTAGGATGATGCGCTGCGGTACCAATACGGCTGCCGGGGGAAAGACGAAGCCTAAACGGGGAATAGATGCGACTCGGGGAACGTGGCAATCCCGACCACTCGCCTGACCAGCAATAACATGGTCAGGCAGGCAAACCGCAAGGGGCGCTGATGGGTGTGGGGAATGGGAGGATGCAAGAAGCGAATGGCTGCCTGTAATGGGTGGTATACCGGTTGAAACATCACCGGCAGGGGCAACCCTGGCTGACGTGCATCTGGTTTACGAGCGCAAGAAGAGCCGCTGATTCCAGCGATAACCAAACGACCCTATGGGCGACTACTGCCCATAGGGGAGTAGTCCGTCCTGAATGTCGTTCATCTCAGGAGGACTGTATGAAAACGCAACCAGCAACACCGGTCGCGTCTGCGCCCTCCGGCGGAGTGATGAATTGGCACGATCTTGATTGGGCCACCATTCAGCAAGCCGTTCGGAAAACGCAGCTAAAGATTGCGCAGGCAACACAGGAAGGTAACTGGCGCAGGGTTAAACGCCTGCAACGGATGCTGACCTATTCGTTTTACGGCCGCTGTTTGGCTGTACGACGAGTCACGGAGAACCGGGGTCGTAAGACTCCGGGCGTCGATGGAGAAACCTGGGGATCGCCCCAGGCCAAGCTCCGTGCTGTGGGAAGTCTGTCGAAACAACGGGGTTATCGGCCCAAACCGCTACGGCGGGTCTGGATACCGAAACCCGGTAAGCATGAGAGGCGCCCGCTGGGTATCCCGACGATGTTGGATCGGGCCATGCAGGCGCTGCATCTGCAAGCGTTGGAGCCTGTAATCGAAAGCACCAGCGATCCGAAGTCCTATGGATTTCGCCCGGATCGTTCGACTGCTGACGCAATGGTTGAGCTTTTCCACCTGCTGTCGCCGCAAACGGCGCCGGTCTGGATTCTGGAAGGCGACATCAAGGGCTTCTTCGACAACATCAACCACGAATGGCTGTGTCGGAATGTCCCGATGGACACGAAGGTACTGCGCAAGTGGTTAAAAGCCGGGGTTATCGACCGGCGACAACTCATGGCAACGGAAGCCGGGACGCCGCAGGGTGGAATTATTTCGCCCTGTCTGGCCAATGCCACTCTGAACGGTCTGGAAACTCAGCTGAAACGTCATCTGGCGAAGAAGCTAGGCATCAAGAAGGCCAAGAAGACCAAGGTGCAGTGTGTACGGTATGCGGACGACTTCGTGATCCTGGCAGCCTCGAAAGAGCTGCTGGAGGAAGAGGTCAAGCCCTGGGTAGAGCAATTCCTGTCAGTACGAGGGGTTGAGTTATCTCGGGAGAAAACGCGCATCACGCACATTCACCAGGGATTCGATTTCTTGGGGTGGAATTTCAGGAAGTACGTGCCGAAGTCACCACGCAGGAAGGCCAAGCTGCTGATCAAGCCCTCGAAGAAGAACGCCTCG
>NZ_DJSX01000052.1:0-4057 GCF_002439135.1 Pseudomonas sp. UBA6323
GCCCGTGCACCGAGATCTTCTTCGATCACGGCGAGCACATCTGGGGCGGCCCACCCGGCAGCCCGGAAGAGGACGGCGATCGCTACATCGAGATCTGGAACAACGTCTTCATGCAGTTCAACCGCACTGCGGACGGCGTACTGCACCCGCTGCCGGCGCCAAGCGTGGACACCGGCATGGGCCTGGAGCGCATCAGCGCCGTGCTGCAGCACGTTAACTCGAACTACGAGATCGACCTGTTCCAGAACCTGCTGAACGCCGCGGCCAAGGCCATTGGCTGCAGCAACGAAGGCCAGGCTTCGCTGAAGGTGGTGGCCGACCATATTCGCTCGTGCAGCTTCCTGATCGCCGACGGCGTGACCCCGTCCAACGAAGGCCGTGGCTACGTGCTGCGCCGCATCGTGCGCCGTGCCTGCCGTCACGGCAACAAGCTGGGCGCCAAGGGCAGCTTCTTCTACCAGATCGTCGCCGCCCTGGTGGCCGAAATGGGCGAAGCCTTTCCCGAACTCAAGCAACAGCAGGCGCACATCGAGCGCGTGCTGAAGACCGAGGAAGAGCAGTTCGCCAAGACCCTGGAGCAGGGCCTGAAGATTCTCGAGCAGGATCTGGCTGGCCTGCAGGGTAAGGTCATCCCGGGCGATGTGGTGTTCAAGCTGTACGACACCTATGGCTTCCCGGTCGACCTGACTGCCGATATCGCCCGCGAGCGCGAGCTGTCGGTGGACGAAGAGGGCTTCGAGCGTGAGATGGAGGCGCAGCGCGAGCGCGCCCGTTCCGCCAGCGCCTTCGGCATGGATTACAACGCCCTGGTCAAGGTCGACGCCGACACCCACTTCCTCGGCTACGAGGGCACCAGCGGCAGCGGTAAGATCATTGCCCTGTTCAAGGCCGGTGCCGCGGTCGACAGCCTCGCTGAAGGCGAAGAGGGCGTGGTGGTGCTGGATCAGACCCCGTTCTACGCCGAGTCCGGTGGCCAGATCGGTGACTGCGGTTACCTCGAAGGCGCTGGCGTGCGCTTCGACGTGCGTGACACCACCAAGGCTGGCGGCGCCTTCCTTCACCACGGCGTGGTGGCCAAGGGCGGTCTCAGTGTCGGCACCAGCGTCAAGGCCGAGGTCGATGCTGAAGTGCGCCAGGCCACTGCGCTTAACCACTCCGCGACCCACCTGCTGCACGAAGCCCTGCGCATCGTGCTGGGTGACCACGTGCAGCAGAAGGGCTCGCTGGTCAACAGCCAGCGCCTGCGTTTCGACTTCAGCCACTTCGAGGCGATCAAGCCCGAGCAGATCAAGCAGCTCGAGGACATCGTCAACTGCGTGGTGCGCGAGAACACGGCGGTCGAGACCGAGCTTACCGATATCGAAACCGCCAAGGCCAAAGGCGCCATGGCGCTGTTCGGCGAAAAGTATGGCGATGAGGTGCGTGTGCTGAGCATGGGCGGCGACTTCTCCGTCGAGCTGTGCGGCGGTACCCACGTGGCCCGTACCGGCGACATCGGCCTGTTCAAGATCGTCAGCGAGGGCGGCGTCGCGGCAGGTGTGCGTCGTATCGAAGCAGTCACCGGTGCTGCTGCGCTGGCGTACCTCAATGGTGCAGAAGAGCAGCTCAAGGAAGCCGCCTCTCTGGTCAAGGGCAGCCGTGACAACGTACTCGACAAGCTGTCGGCGCTGATCGAGCGTAACCGCCAGCTGGAAAAAGAGTTGGAGCAGCTCAAGGCCAAGGCCGCCAGCGCCGCGGGTAACGATCTGGCCGGCTCGGCGGTGGACGTGAAGGGCACCAAGGTGCTGGCTGCACGTCTCGATGGCCTGGACGGCAAGGCGCTGCTGGCGCTGGTCGACCAGTTGAAGAACAAGCTGGGCAGTGCGGTGATCCTGCTCGGCGGCGTGTTCGAAGAGAAGGTCGTGCTGGTCGCCGGCGTGACTCAGGACCTGACCGCCAAGCTCAAGGCGGGTGACCTGATGCGTCAGGCCGCAGCGACCGTGGGCGGCAAGGGCGGTGGTCGCCCGGACATGGCCCAGGGTGGCGGCGTCGATGCCGGCAAACTGGATGAGGCCCTGGCCCTGGCCGCGACTCTGGTCGAACAGGCTTCGTAGATAGCGTGAAAGCGGGGCCCGCAGTGCGTCCAGCGGGCCTTGGCAGTGTGACCCGATGCGGGTTTAATGGGCGCCCTTGAGGAATCAGGTGGCTTTTTGAAATGGCTTTGATCGTACAGAAGTTTGGGGGCACCTCCGTCGGCACCGTCGAGCGTATCGCGCAGGTAGCCGAGAAGGTTAAGAAGTTCCGCGAGAAGGGTGACGACATCGTTGTCGTAGTTTCCGCCATGAGTGGCGAAACCAACCGCCTGATCGATCTGGCCAAACAGATCACCGACGGCGAGCCGGTTCCGCGTGAGCTGGACGTGATGGTGTCCACCGGTGAGCAGGTGACCATCGCCCTGTTGGCCATGGCACTGATCAAACGTGGTGTGCCGGCGGTTTCCTACACCGGCAACCAGGTGCGCATCCTCACCGACAGCGCCTTCAACAAGGCGCGCATTCTGCAGATCGATGACCAGAAGATTCGTGCCGACCTCAAGGCTGGTCGTGTCGTCGTCGTCGCCGGCTTCCAGGGCGTCGACGAGCACGGCAGCATCACCACCCTCGGTCGTGGCGGTTCCGATACCACCGGCGTGGCCCTGGCTGCGGCGCTGAAAGCCGACGAATGCCAGATCTATACCGATGTCGATGGCGTCTACACCACCGACCCGCGCGTGGTGCCCAAGGCCCAGCGTCTGGAGAAGATCACCTTCGAAGAGATGCTGGAAATGGCCAGCCTCGGTTCCAAGGTGCTGCAGATTCGTTCGGTGGAGTTCGCCGGCAAGTACAACGTCCCGCTGCGCGTCCTGCACAGCTTTCAGGAGGGGCCGGGCACCCTCATTACCCTTGATGAAGAGGAATCCATGGAACAGCCGATCATTTCCGGCATCGCTTTCAACCGCGACGAAGCCAAGCTGACCATCCGTGGGGTGCCGGATATCCCCGGCATCGCCTTCAAGATTCTTGGTCCGATCAGCGCCGCCAACATCGAAGTGGACATGATCGTGCAGAACGTCTCGCACGATAACACCACCGATTTCACCTTCACCGTGCACCGCAACGACTACAACAACGCCCTGGGCGTGTTGCAGAAGACCGCGGACGAACTCGGCGCCCGTGAGGTGGTAGGTGATACCGACATCGCCAAGGTTTCGATCGTCGGTGTCGGCATGCGTTCCCATGCCGGTGTTGCCAGCCGTATGTTCGAGGCTCTGGCCAAGGAGACCATCAACATCCAGATGATCTCCACCTCCGAGATCAAGGTGTCGGTGGTGATCGAGGAGAAGTACCTGGAGCTGGCGGTGCGCGCTCTGCATACTGCTTTCGAACTTGACGCCCCGGCCCGACAGGGTGAGTGATTGATCTGATCCGAAAGGCGCGGCTGGTTCCGCGCCTTTCGTTTTTTTGACCGATTCGCGGGAACTTTCTTTCTGCGCGGGCTGGTCAATACTTGGGTGGAGGCTTTCAGGCTTGTTTTAGCAGGAAGCCGGCACCATTTTCTTTTTGCAGACTGTTGTCCTGAAAAAATGTAATCCGTGAAGGAGAAAGGAATGCTGATTCTGACTCGCCGGGTCGGAGAGACCCTGATGGTCGGTGATGATGTGACTGTCACCGTGTTGGGCGTGAAAGGTAACCAGGTGCGTATTGGCGTCAATGCGCCGAAAGAGGTTGCCGTACACCGTGAGGAAATTTACCAGCGCATCCAGAAAGAGAAGGGTGACGAACCAAGCCACTAATTTTTCTACAAATTTTTGTTTGCAAACGGGGAAAACATGTTTATCATGCGCCCCGTGTTGCGGAGAGGTGGCCGAGTGGCCGAAGGCGCTCCCCTGCTAAGGGAGTACACCTCAAAAGGGTGTCGGGGGTTCGAATCCCCCCTTCTCCGCCATTATTCAGCGAGTCGGGCTAACGCCGGGCTGGCGAATCAACCAGAGGTGATCTGGTATAAAAGCACCATTAAGCGGACTCATAGCTCAGCTGGA
>NZ_DJSX01000052.1:4326-23323 GCF_002439135.1 Pseudomonas sp. UBA6323
AATCCTCCTGAGTCCGCCATACCGAAAGGGCCTGCAGCAATGCAGGCCCTTTTTCTTTGCGTGTCATTTCTTCACGCAGCCGGCTTCGTCGAAGCTGACCTGCCGGCTGTTGCCGCCCTTGCGCTTTTCGCGATAGTGGTAGCGCTGCTGCCCATTGCTGGCGGTGACTCTGTCCGGTTTGCCCAGGCTGCTTTCCACGTCACTGCGGCTCATGCCTGCTCGGATTTCCTTGCGGATGATTGCCTGGCGCCTCTCGCTGCTGCTCAGCAGGTTGCCGCAGCCATCGTCCTGCTGGCCGACGATCACCAGTTCGCCGGAGTTTGCGTTCGTCGTCGCCTGACGCTTGCCGGGGTCGGCCAGCGGGACGGGTTTGCCGCTGCTGGGCGTATGGTTGCGCGCATCCTGCAGATGCTGTTCCTGATCGCTGGTGCAGCCGTGCCGGGTGAAGGTGACATGGCCGTCAGCATCCACGCAGCGGAACACGCTGGCGGCCGAGCTGTCTTCAATAAGGGAGAGTAGCGCAGCGGCGAATAGCGCTGCCAAGTGCGGTCCTCGCATAGGTCGTCCTCCATGACGTTACACATTTCAGGTTAGATCGTTTTTTTGCTCACGCCAGAGTGTCTTGGCATTGAAGGCTGGCGTCGCATAGCCAGGTTTTCATGCGGGATTGAAGTTTGCGATGCAAGCGATTGTTCTTGCCGCGCTTTTGTCACGTACAAAGCTGTTTCGCGGTGTTATCATTCGCCGCGTCAGCCCCGCCGGGGCTTGTGGAATACCACCATGGACTTACCCAGTAGTTACTCAATACTCCCCTCGCACAATCGTGTAAGACCTGATTGATCCCCTTTGGCGTGCCCGCCAGCTGGGGGTGGAGCGCGCTATGACTGAAGTAGAAGCCAAAAAGCCGCAAGAGAGCCTGCAGGATCGCCTGGCCCAGGTGATCGAACTGCTGCATCGGCACAAGCTGGTCGAAGACCTGACCCATCGTCAGGAAGGCCAGCATCACGACCGTGTCGAAAACCTGGTCCACCGGCAGAATCTCGCCGAGCTGCAGCGCAAGCTCGATGATCTGCACCCCGCGGATATCGCCCACATCCTCGAAGCCCTGCCGCTGGATGAGCGTCTGACCGTCTGGCAACTGGTCAAGGCCGAGCGCGACGGCGACATCCTGCTCGAAGTCTCTGACGCGGTACGGGAAACGCTGATCGCCGACATGGACGATCACGAGATTCTTGCCGCAGCCAAGGATCTGGACGCCGACGAACTCGCCGACCTGGCGCCGGAGCTGCCGCGCGACGTCGTTCATGAGTTGATGGAATCGCTCGACGCCCAGCAGCGTGAGCGCGTGCGTTCGGCCCTTTCCTACGAGGAAGACCAGGTCGGTGCGCTGATGGACTTCGAGATGGTCACCATCCGCGAAGACGTCGGCCTGGAAGTGGTGTTGCGTTACCTGCGCCGCCTCAAGGAGCTGCCGGGCCATACCGACAAACTGTTCGTGGTCGATTACGACGGCGTGCTAAAGGGCGTGCTGCCGATCAAGCGTTTGCTGGTCAACGATCCGGATAAGCAGGTCGGCGAGGTCATGGCCGACGATCCGGTAAGCTTCCACCCCGATGAGGACGGCTACGACGCTGCGCAGGCGTTCGAGCGTTACGACCTTATCTCGGCGCCGGTGGTGGACAAGAACGGCAAGCTGATCGGCCGTCTGACCATCGACGAGATGGTCGATCTGATCCGTGAGGAAAGCGAAAGCGAAGTGCTGAACATGGCCGGTCTGCGCGAGGAGGAAGATATCTTCGCCTCGGTGTGGAAGTCGGTACGCAACCGCTGGGCCTGGCTGGCGATCAATCTGGTCACGGCGTTCCTCGCCTCGCGGGTGATCGGCCTGTTCGAAGACTCGATTGAAAAACTCGTGGCGCTGGCGGCGCTGATGCCTATCGTTGCCGGTATCGGCGGCAATTCCGGCAACCAGACCATCACCATGATCGTGCGCGCAATGGCGCTGGATCAGGTCAGCACCGGCAATACCAAGCGCCTGCTGCGCAAGGAGCTCGGGGTTTCGTTGATCAACGGCATCCTCTGGGGCGGGGTGATCGGGGCCGTCGCCTATGGGCTCTACGGCAGCTGGTCGCTGGGCGTGGTGATGACTGCAGCGATGACCCTCAACCTGTTGCTGGCAGCGCTGATGGGGGTGCTGATCCCCATGACTTTGGCGCGCCTGGGGCGCGACCCAGCCATGGGGGCCAGTGTGATGATCACCGCCATGACCGACAGCGGTGGCTTCTTCATCTTCCTGGGGCTGGCGTCGATCTTCCTGATGTAATCAGTTCATCAGCTCGACCAGCCGCCAGGTATCGAGAAAGGCCGTGACCCGGGTGATCCGGCCATTCTCCAGTTGCATGTGCCAGGAGTAGCTGTTTTCGTAGCGACTGCCGTCTCTGGCGGTCGCCTGGCCATCCCAATGCACGACCACGTAAGGCCCCTGCGCCACGATCTGGCGCACGGTGGGGGCGATGGGCGTGGCCAGTTTGTCGGTGATGGGTTTGACTGCATCTTCCATGAATGCCTCGCGCGTGCGGTAAGTCCCCGAGTACGGGCTGCTGCCGGCCACGACCCAGACGGCGTCATCGGCCAGCAACTGGAAGATGCCGCCTTGTCCGGCGCGCCAGTCATCGAAGGCTTTCTGAATCAGGGCCTGATTGGCCGCGGTGTTGTCACTCGCCCAGGTCGGCAGGCAGAGCAATACGCTGAGCAGTAGCGCGGCGACAGCTTTTTGCATGTTCATAAGCTTCTTTCCTTGGCTGGTGGGTTGCCTTACTCGTCAGTTGCAGTGCTCTTGCGACGCAGCACCATGCCGCCGTGGTAGAGCACGTCGTCGATGAACTCACCGTCAGCGGTAAAGTCGGTGTCGTCGACATAATCGATGTGGTTGCCAGTGACTCGGTAGCTGCCCTGGTAGGCGCTTTCGCGGTTCCCGCGTGCCTCGTCATAACGGCCGTTGGCCAATAGCTCATGGCGGACATGGCCATCGTCCGTTACCCACATGCCCACGTAGGGATGTGGGCTTTCCGCTTCCGCGCTTGCCGCGCCGGGTAGCAGGGCGCCGCTGATCAGCAGCGCCGCAAGGCTGTTCTTCGCTGGCATATTCACCTCCATCAATAAGGGCTGGCGGTCGGGCGCACGATGACTTCACTGACATCGACATCGTCGGGCTGCTCGACCGCATAGGCCACTGCGCGGGCAATGGCGTCCGGTGTGATGGCGATACGGCGGAAGGCCTTCATCGCGTCGCGGGCGCTGGCGTCGGTGATGCTGTCGGCCAGCTCGGACTCGACCACGCCCGGGCAGATGGTGGTGACGCGGATGCGCTCGTTTTCCTGGCGCAGGCCCTCGGAAATGGCCCAGACCGCGTATTTGGTGGCGCAATAGACCGCGGCGGTCGGTGATACCGCATGGGCGCCGATGGAAGCGATGTTGATCACCTGGCCGCGCCCGCGTTGTTCCATACCCGGCAGCACGGCGGCGATGCCATGCAGCACGCCGCGTACGTTGACATCGATCATGCGGTTCCACTCGTCCACCTTCAGGGCGTTGAGCGGTGACAGTGGCATGACCCCGGCGTTGTTGATGATGACGTCAACGGGGCCGTGCTGTGTCTCGGCATGCTCCACGAAGGCCTGCATGTCATGCAGTTGGCTGACATCGAGGGTACGGCACGAGGCCTGTTGACCCTGGGCCTGCAGTTCTTCTACCAGTGCCTGCAGGCGTTCGATGCGGCGGGCACCGAGGACCACCTGGTGGCCCTGGCTGGCGAGGTGTCTGGCGATGGCTTCGCCGATGCCGCTGCTGGCTCCGGTAATGAGGATGACTTTGCTCATGTCGGTCTCCACTTGGGTGATGGAGATTCCATGCTAGGCACGTGGGCGCCGCCTGCTAAGTCTCGTTACTCTTTCGATATTGCCTGTTTCTATTGACTGCTTCCTACAATGTGCCGGTCTTCCTCAAGAGCGGGTGGCAGAATATGAGTGCGAATTCCGAGAGCATGAAGCGGCGCATGGTCGAGCTGATGCTGCGCCTGGCTCCCGAAGAGGGGTATACCGCGGCGCAACTGGATGGCGTCACCTTCATGCGCTCCAACCGGCCGCTTCCGGTGACGCCGGCGCTGTACGAGCCGAGCATCGTGATCGTCATCCAGGGGCGCAAGAGTGGGCTGCACGACGGCAATCTGTACGTTTACGATGCGCAGCACTATCTGGTGCTGGCGCTGCCCTTGCCGTTCGCCATCGAAACCGAGGCGACGGCCGATGAGCCCATGCTCGGTGTGGCACTGCGGGTCGATCCGCTGTTGGTGGCCGAACTGGCGATGGGGCTGGACGAGACCCCGACCCGCGCGCCGGCGACGCTTTATTCCAGCCCGATGGATACGCGTCTTAGCGATGCGACGTTGCGCCTGCTGGAAGCCCTGGCCGACCCCGACGAGGTGCGCCTGCTGGGCCCGTCGATCATGCGTGAGATCGTCTTTCGCGTGCTGCAGGGCGAGCAGGGCAGTGGTCTGCGCGCGACCCTGGCGCAGAACAGTCATTTCGGCCGCATCGCGCGCGTGCTGCAGCGCATACATCGCGATTACCAGGCGTCGCTCGATGTGCCTTCGCTGGCTGAGATCGCCAGCATGAGCGTGCCGGCCTTCCATGTGCACTTCAAGGCCATGACCAGCCGCTCGCCGTTGCAGTACCTCAAGGCCATCCGCCTGCACCAGGCACGGCTACTGATGATTCGCAGCGACATGAGCGCGATCAGCGCGGCGCAGCGCGTCGGCTACGAAAGCCCGTCGCAGTTCAGTCGCGAGTTCAAGCGGCTCTTCGGGCGTACTCCTGGCGACGAGACGCGCCACTTCAAGCAGCTTCTGGCGCTGGCGCCTGCCGTTGATACCGGCGTGCGCTCGGCCTCCTGAGAACCTTGTTCGCAGCGCTTTTCTCCTTCTTTGGTAGTGGAAGGGCAAAAGTCACTACATAAATGACCAATCCAGGCCTTTTGGCGTTTGCTTCAAACGCTTGTTTCAGGCTAAGGTTCGGCAGCTTTGCCCGGGCGCTGACCCTGGGCGCTCCTGATCAATAATGAATGCAGCCCGCGAGCTGCTGGCCAAAGGAGCCAAGATGACCCCCAGTGAACTACTGCTCGAGGGTGTCGAACTCATGCTGTTCGGTATGGGTTTCGTGTTTGTCTTTCTGGTGTTGCTGGTGGGTGTGGTCAGCCTGATGTCGCGCCTGATCGCGACCTTCGCTCCACCCGCGCCAACCCCCGCCGCTTCTTCCCCAGCGCACAGCGCCAAGTCGGCCAGCCATGAGCTGGATGCAGAAACGCTGGCCGCCATTCAATCCGCTATTGCCCAGCACCGCGCGCGTCGCGGTTGATCAGGTTCAGAGGGAGCATCTGTATGACTGCCGTTAAACAAGCACTCGGGATCACCGATGTGGTGCTGCGTGACGCCCATCAATCCATCCTGGCCACTCGCGTACGCCTGCAAGACATGCTGCCGATCGCACCCAAGCTCGATCAGGTTGGCTTCTGGTCGGTGGAGTCCTGGGGCGGGGCGACCTTCGACGCCTGTATTCGCTACCTCGGCGAAGACCCCTGGGAGCGCATACGCGAGCTGAAAAAGGCCATGCCCAACACTCGCCAGCAGATGCTCCTGCGCGGGCAGAACCTGCTGGGGTATCGCCACTACGCCGATGATGTGGTGGAGAAGTTCGTCGAGCGCGCCGCCATCAATGGTGTCGACGTGTTCCGCGTGTTCGACGCGATGAACGACCCGCGCAACCTCCAGACCGCGCTCAAGGCCGTCAAGCAGCAGGGCAAGCACGCCCAGGGCACCATCTCCTACACCACCAGCCCGGTGCATACCCTTGAGATGTGGGTCGATCTGGCCAAGCAGATCGAAGACATGGGCGCCGACTCGGTGGCCATCAAGGACATGGCCGGCATCCTCACGCCGTATACCGCATTCGAGCTGGTGTCGCGCCTGAAGGCCAGCTTGGCCATCCCGATCCACATGCAGTGCCACGCCACCGCGGGGCTGTCATCCGTGGCCATTCTCAAGGCGGTGGAAGCTGGTATCGACAACGTCGACACTGCCATCTCCTCGCTGTCGATGACCTACGGCCACTCGCCGACCGAGTCGGTCGTGGCCATGTTCCAGGGCACCGAGCGCGATACCGGACTGAACCTGGAGCTGCTGGAGGAGATCGCCGCGTACTTCCGCGAAGTGCGCAAAAAATACGCAAAGTTCGAGGGCAACCTCAAGGGCGTCGATTCGCGCATCCTGGTCGCTCAGGTGCCGGGCGGCATGCTCACCAATATGGAAAGCCAGCTGAAAGAACAGGGCGCTCAGGACAAGTTCGACCAGGTGCTGGCCGAGATCCCGCGTGTGCGCGAAGACCTGGGTTTCATCCCGCTGGTAACGCCCACGTCGCAGATCGTTGGCACCCAGGCGGTGATCAACGTGCTCACCGGCGAGCGCTACAAATCGATCACCAAGGAAACTGCCGGCGTGCTCAAGGGCGAGTACGGCGCGGCGCCCGCACCGTTCAATGCCGAGCTGCAGGCGCGCGTGCTCGATGGCGCGCAGGCCATCACCTGCCGTCCGGCCGACCTGCTCGACGCGGAAATGGACAAGCTGACCGCCGAACTCAAGGGCATCGCCAAGGACAAGGGCATCCAGCTTGCCGCCGACGAGATCGACGACGTGCTGACTTATGCGCTGTTTCCGCAGATCGGACTGAAGTTTCTCGAGAACCGCGACAACCCGGCGGCCTTCGAGCCGCTGCCGACCGGTAAGGAAGCTCCCGCCCGTGAGGCCGGCAAGCCCGAGGTCTATACCGTCGAGGTGGGTGGCAAATCTTTCGTCGTACAGGTCAACGAGGGCGGCGATATCGAGGGTATCAAGCCCATCGGTGGCGCAGCGAACGTCGCCGCGGCGCCAGCCCCGGTTGCAGCGGGTGGCGGCGAGCCGCAGGCCGCACCGCTGGCCGGCAACATCTTCAAGGTGCTGGTGCAGCCAGGCCAGGCTGTCGAGGAGGGGCAACTGGTGATCATCCTCGAAGCGATGAAGATGGAAACCGAGATCCGTGCGTTCAAGGCTGGCACCGTCGGCGCCGTCAACGTCAAGGTGGGTGATGCGGTGGCGGTGGGCGACAGCCTGCTGACCATCGGCTGAGGAGCGCATCATGGAAAAGCTGCTCAAGCTCTGGCAGAGCACCGGCCTGTATCACCTGGAGCCTGGTCAGGCCTTCATGATCGCGGTGTGCCTGCTGCTGATCTACCTGGCCATCAAGAAGGGCTTCGAGCCTCTGCTGCTGGTGCCCATCGGTTTCGGTGGTCTGCTGTCGAACATCCCGGTGGCCAACATGGCCGAAGGTGCCGGCTTCCTGCACCTGATCTACGAAGTGGGATTGCCGACCAGCATCTTCCCGTTGCTGATCTTCCTCGGTGTTGGCGCCATGACCGACTTCGGCCCGATGCTGGCCAACCCGAAAACCTTGTTGCTGGGCGCCGCCGCGCAGTTCGGCATCTTCGGCACCCTGATGGGCGCGCTGGCGATCACCGCACTCGGCATTCCCGGCATGGAGTTCACCCTCAAGGAGGCGGCGTCCATCGCTATTATCGGCGGGGCGGATGGGCCGACTTCGATCTTCGTCACCTCCAAGCTTGCGCCTGACCTGCTTGGCCCCATCGCCGTGGCGGCCTATGCCTACATGGCATTGGTGCCGCTGTTGCAGCCGCCGATCATGCGTGCGTTGACCAGCAAGGAAGAGCGCGCCATCGTCATGCAGCAACTGCGGCCGGTGGGGCAGACCGAGAAGATCGTCTTCCCCATCGTGCTGTGCCTTTTGGTGGGTATGTTGTTGCCGGACGCGGCGCCGCTGATCGGTATGTTCGCCCTCGGCAATCTGCTACGTGAATGTGGTGTGGTCGAGCGTCTGGCCGACACCTCGCGCAACGCGCTGATCAATATCGTCACCATCTTTCTCGGTCTGACCGTGGGCTCGAAGCTGTCGGCAGAAGCCTTCCTGCAGCTCAAGACCCTGGGCATCCTGATGCTGGGCATGGTGGCGTTCTGCGCCGGCACTGCGGCTGGTGTGCTGATGGCCAAGCTGATGAACCTGTTCAGCAGCAACAAGGTCAACCCGCTGATCGGCTCGGCAGGCGTATCGGCGGTGCCGATGGCGGCACGGGTATCGAACAAGGTCGGCCTGGAGGCCAACCCGCAGAACTTCCTGCTGATGCATGCCATGGGGCCGAACGTGGCCGGGGTGATCGGCTCCGCTGTGGCGGCGGGGGTATTGCTCAGCTTTGTCGGGTGAAGAGGACGCGGGGTTCGCTCCGCATCTTTCCCCAGCCATAAAAAAACCGGCCTAGGCCGGTTTTTTTATGGCTTCGCTTCAGGCTTCTTCAGCTTCAGCGGCCATTTCCACGTCATGGGCAATCAGAGCGACCAGCGCGTTCTGCTGACGGCGCGACAACTGACGAAAACGCTGCAGCAATTCACGCTCATGGAGGCTCAGTTCGGGGCTGTCGAGACGCAGGCTGAGATCGTCATCCAGAGCGCCTTCCTGCAGCATGCTCTGCTCCAGGCGGGCGATGATTTCAGAGTTCATGCTGCGGTGATGGTTGCGTGCTACATCAGCAATACGCTCACGCATGCCATCTGGCAAGCGAACGACAAACTTGTCAGCCGTGCGGCTGGAATAAATAGCCTGTTTCATAGGGCGCATACATTACCGGTTAGTTCAGGGAGCGATACTGGTAATCAGTGTCGAGATTGTCACCGGTTTGACCGTCTTTCGCACTAGCCGTTCAACCGATATCGCGTTCTGCGTCATTACGACCCGAAGGCCATCTGAACAGTTCCTTGACGCCAAATACGTGGCACATTGTGATCGATGTAACGGCGTTGTGCCAGCACCAGTCGTCAGAAATGAGTAGCAATTGGCACAAGCGTGCATTTCGACGGTTTCCATCCGAAAAACTCCGGCGTGTTCATTCAATCGTCACCCGTATTTCACAGTTCTGACATGGAATCTGCTTAGGTTGGTCTACACCAGATGGCGACTTCCTCGCCTTCTGATCATTGATGATAGTAGAGGGCCAGCACATGAGCGCAGCGATTTTAGTCGACCGCCTGAACAAGAGCTTCGGCCGTAAACAGGCGCTGTTCGACCTGGCGCTGTCGGTGCAGCCGGGTGAGATGGTGGCGCTGATCGGCGCATCTGGCTCTGGCAAGTCGACCCTGCTGCGCCATCTGGCCGGCCTGGCCCGCGGCGATGCCGGCAGCATCGAAGTGCTCGGGCGCCAGGTGCAGGCCGAGGGGCGGCTCAATGGTGACGTGCGCCGTCAGCGCGCCGATATCGGCTACATCTTCCAGCAGTTCAACCTGGTCGGGCGCCTCAGTGTGCTGCAGAACGTCCTGCTCGGCGGTCTGGGCCGGATGCCGCGCTGGCGTGGCAGCCTCAGCCTGTTCAATCCCGAAGAGAAGCAGCGCGCCATGCAGGCGCTGGAGAGGGTGGGGCTGGCCGAGTTCGCCGCGCAGCGCGCTTCCACTCTGTCCGGCGGTCAGCAACAGCGCGTGGCCATCGCCCGCGCGCTGTGCCAGCAGGCCGAAGTGATTCTCGCCGACGAACCGATCGCCTCGCTTGATCCGGAGTCGGCGCGCAAGGTGATGGAAATTCTCGCCGACATCAACCGCCGCGACGGCAAGACGGTGGTGGTAACCCTGCATCAGGTCGACTACGCGGTGCGCTACTGCCAGCGCGCCGTGGCGCTCAAGGGCGGGCGCATTCATTACGACGGCCCCACCGAAAGCTTCAACCCCGATTTCCTCAACGACCTCTACGGCGGTGATCTCGATATCAGCCTGCTGTTGCCGCAAGGGCAGCGCCCGCGTGCCGTGGAACGTCCGCTGACGCTGGCCAAGGCCTGACGTCAGTTTCCTCATTCGAAAAACCAACGCCAACCCGCGACAGGAGTGTGCTCCATGTTCAAACGCATCGGCCAGGTGCTGGCTGCCTCTGCGCTCGTCACCGGTTCCCTGCTGGGCTCGGCCCAGGCCGCCGAGGAACTCAACTTCGGCATCATTTCTACCGAGTCCTCGCAGAACCTCAAGGCCATGTGGGATCCCTTTCTGGCCGACATGAGCAAGCAGACCGGGGTAAAGATCAACGCGTTCTTCGCGCCTGATTACGCCGGGATCATCCAGGGCATGCGTTTCGACAAGGTCGACGTGGCCTGGTACGGCAACAAGTCGGCGATGGAAGCAGTCGATCGCGCCGGTGGTGAAATCTTCGCCCAGACCGTGGCAGCCAACGGTGCGCAGGGCTACTACAGCCTGCTGGTGGCGCATAAGGACAGTTCGATCAACTCGGCCGAGGACATGCTCAAGAACGCCAAGAGCCTGACCTTCGCCAACGGTGACCCCAACTCCACCTCCGGCTATCTGGTGCCTGGCTACTACGTATTCGCCCAGAACAACGCCGACGCCAGCAAGATCTTCAAGCGCTCGCTCAACGGCAGCCACGAGGTCAACGCGCTGTCGGTGGCCAACAAGCAGGTCGATGTCGGCACCTTCAACAGCGAGGGCATGGAGCGCCTGGAAGTGACTGCGCCGGACAAGGCGGCGCAGCTCAAGGTGATCTGGACTTCGCCGCTGATCCCGTCGGACCCCATCGTCTGGCGCAAGAACCTACCGCAGGAAACCCGCGACAAACTGCGCAACTTCTTCATGACCTACGGTGCCAAGCCGGAAGAGAAGAAGGTGCTCGAGGGCCTGCAGTGGGGCCAGTTCAAGCCTTCGGATAACGATCAGCTGCTGCCGATTCGTCAGCTCGAGCTGTTCAAGAAGCGTACCGAAGTGGCCAACAACGACAAGCTCAAGGACGCCGATAAGCAGGCTCAGCTCAAGGAGCTGGACGCCGAGCTGGCCAAGCTCGAGCAGCGCATGGCCGAGCGTGAGAAGCAGGGCGGCGCCAGCGCCGGCTGACCCCGAGAGCCGTCCCGCGAGAGTGGGGCGGCTCTTGAAAAGCTCGCCGCTGAAGCGCCTCCCACTGGATTGAGAGTTACCCATGACCACAATGACCACCGCCACCCCGATCGCCGAGACCAAGCGCAGCTGGCTGCAACTGATCGGCTGGGGCCTGTTCTTCGCCGTGCTCGCCTGGTCCTGGCAAGGCGCGGAAATGAACCCGCTGGCGCTGGTGCGCGATGCCGGCAACATGGCCACCTTCGCCGCCGATTTCTTCCCGCCGGACTTCAGTAACTGGCAGCACTACGTCAAGGAGATGGTGGTCACCGTGCAGATCGCCCTCTGGGGCACGGTGCTGGCCATTCTCTGCGCCATTCCGCTGGGCATCCTCTGTTCCGAGAACATCGTGCCCTGGTGGGTGTATCAGCCGGTGCGCCGGGTGATGGATGCCTGCCGTTCGATCAATGAGATGGTCTTCGCCATGCTCTTCGTCGTCGCGGTTGGCCTCGGCCCCTTCGCCGGCGTGCTGGCGCTGTTCATCAGCACCACGGGGGTGCTGGCCAAGCTATTCGCCGAGGCGGTCGAGGCGATCGATCCGGGCCCGGTCGAAGGCGTGCGTGCCACCGGTGCCAGTGCCTTGCAGGAGGTGATCTTCGGCGTCATCCCGCAGGTACTGCCGCTGTGGATTTCCTATTCGCTGTACCGCTTCGAGTCCAACGTGCGCTCGGCCACGGTGGTCGGCATGGTCGGCGCCGGCGGCATCGGGGTAATCCTCTGGGAAGCCATCCGCGGTTTCCAATTCGCCCAGACCTGCGCGCTGCTGATCGTGATCATCCTGGTAGTGAGCGCCATCGACATCCTGTCCCAGCGCCTGCGCAAGCTCTTTATCTGAAGGAGGAGGAGGGCGCCTGCGTGCGCCCTTTTCAAACGATGAACTTGTCTAGACAAAGCGAACCGCTGTACCGCGAGCTGGCCGCCGTGCTGCGCGAAGACGTGCAGCGCATGAGCCCGGGCGACTACCTGCCGGGCGAGATGCAACTGGCCGCGCGCTTTTCCGTCAACCGCCACACCCTGCGCCGCGCGGTGGACGAGCTGGTGCTCGAAGGCCGCCTGCTGCGCCGTCAGGGCAAGGGTACCCAGGTGCTGGCCAAGCCCCTGGTGTACCCGGTGGAGGCGGGCAGTGCCTTCAGCCAGTCGCTGTCGGCGCTCGGCCACCGTGTCGAGGCGAAGCTGATCGAGCGCCTGCCCCGTACTGGCAGCAGTGAGGAATGTCGGCATCTGCAATTGTCCGACGGCAGCGAGCTGATCGAGCTGACCACCCTGCGTCTGCTCGAGGGGCAGCCGCTGAGCCTGATCCGCCACCGCTTCTGCGCCAGCCTGGCACCACAGTTGGCTGACTACCAGGGCGGTTCGCTGCGCCAGTACCTGGCCGAGCGCGACCTGCCGCTGACGCGCACCTTCAGCCTGATCGGCGCGCGTCTGCCCAGCCGCGAAGAGGCGGCGCATCTGCTGATGCCGCGCCACGCGCCGCTGCTCAGCGTGCTCACTTTGTCCCGCGATCCCGCTGGTCGGGCGGTGGAGTTGGCGCAGTCCAGCAGCCGCGCCGACCGCTTCCAGTACCAGGTAGCGACCTGATGGAGACCCGCATGAACGAAACCGACCCGAACATCGCCGCGCGCCAGCGCTGGATGGGCGTGCTGGCCCGTGCCGGCAGCGCCCTCGATGCCCACGAGGCGGCGCTGAAAGACAGCGCCTACCAGCTGATCCGCGCCCCCGAGGTGGGCATGACCCTGGTGCGCGGGCGCATGGGCGGCACAGGCAGCGCCTTCAACCTGGGCGAGATGACCGTGACCCGCTGCGTGGTGCGCCTGGCCGACGGCCGCACCGGCTACAGCTACCTGGCCGGCCGTGACAAGCGCCGCGCCGAACTGGCCGCCCTGGCCGACGCCCATCTGCAGGGCAGCGACCAGTCACGCTGGCTCGCCGACCTGATCGAACCGATGGCTCACCAGCAGCGCGAGCAGCGCCTGGCCCGGGCCGCCCGCAGCGCCGCCACCCAGGTGGAATTCTTCACCCTGGTCAGAGGAGAGGACTAATGACTACGCCGCACAGCTCGCACTGGCTGCAACCGGCTTTCGACAACCCGGTGCTCGATGCCCAGGTCAGCTTTCGCGCTGCCCTCGGCGCCCTGGCCGAACCGGGCCTGCCGCGCGCCATGGACCGCGCCCATGCCCTGGGCGACCTGGCCCCGGCCACCTATGGCCTGTGCCTGGCCTTTCTCGACAGCGACACGCCGCTGTGGCTGGCCCCGCGCTTCGATACGCCGCTGATCCGCGCCAACTTGGCCTTCCATTGCGGCTGCCCGATCGTCGCCGAGCGCGAGATCGCCCTGTTCGCCCTGCTCGATGAGAGCGAACTGGATGATTTGTCGGACTTCGATAATGGCAGCGAGCGCTACCCGGATCAGTCCTGCACGCTGCTGATCCAGTTGGGTGATCTGCACGCTGGCCGGGCCCTGCGCTGGCGCGGCCCGGGCATCAAGGACGTGCGCAGCGTGAGTCTGCCGCTGCCGGCCTCGTTCTGGCAGCAGCGCCAGGCGCGCAGTGCCTTTCCCCGTGGCTTGGATTGCTTCTTCGCCGCACGCGGTGAGGTGATCGGCCTGCCGCGCAGCACCCGCGTGCTGATCGAAACCGAGGAGGCTGCCTGATGTATGTCGCCGTCAAGGGTGGCGAACGCGCCATCGACAATGCCCATCAACTGCTGGCCAGCCGTCGCCGTGGTAATACCTGCGTCGCCGAACTGGGCGTGCAGCAGATCCGCCAGCAACTGCCGCTGGCTGTGGCCCGCGTGATGAGCGAAGGCTCGCTGTACGACGAGGAGCTGGCCGCGCTGGCCATCAAGCAGGCCGCAGGCGACCTGATGGAAGCCATTTTCCTGCTGCGCGCCTACCGCACCACTCTGCCGCGTTTCGGTGCCAGCGAGCCGCTGGATACCACGAAGATGCAGCTGCAGCGGCGCATCTCCGCCACCTTCAAGGACCTGCCCGGCGGTCAACTGCTCGGCCCAACCTTCGACTACACCCACCGCCTGCTGGACTTTGCCCTGCTGGCCGAGGGCGACTATCCGGCGCCAGAAGCGGCTGTTACCGATGAGCCCAGGCCTTGTCCGCGAGTGCTGGATTTTCTCGCAGGCGAAGGTCTTATGGCCCGCGAAACGGACGACGGCGCGCCGGTGCCCGACATCACCCGCGAGCCGCTGGCCTTTCCCGCCAGCCGCGCCGAGCGCCTGCAGGCATTGGCCCGTGGTGACGAAGGCTTTCTTTTGGCCCTCGGCTATTCGACCCAGCGCGGCTACGGTCGCAACCACCCCTTTGCCGGGGAAATCCGCATCGGCGATGTCGAGGTGTGGATGACGCCCGCCGAGCTGGGCTTCGCCGTGCCGCTGGGCGACATCGAAATCACCGAGTGCGAGATGGTCAACCAATTCGTTGGTGAACGTGCCGAGCAGGCGCAGTTCACCCGCGGCTACGGCCTGGCCTTCGGTTACGCCGAGCGCAAGGCCATGGGCATGGCCCTGGTCGATCGTGCCCTGCGTGCCGGCGAGTACGGCGAGGAAGTGCAGGGCCCGGCACAGGAGGAGGAGTTCGTGCTGATGCACTGCGACAACGTCGAGGCTGCCGGCTTCGTCTCGCACCTGAAGTTGCCGCACTACGTCGACTTCCAGGCCGAACTGGAACTGATCCGCAAGCTGCGCCGCCAGGCGTCGGCAGAGGAGAACCGCTGATGAACCTTTCCACTGCAAGCGGCGCCCGCGAGGCGTCGGCCTATAACTTCGCCTATCTCGATGAGCAGACCAAACGCATGATCCGCCGTGGCCTGCTCAAGGCAGTGGCGATCCCCGGCTACCAGGTGCCTTTCGGTGGTCGTGAGATGCCGCTGCCCTACGGCTGGGGCACCGGTGGCATGCAGCTGACTGCGGCCATTCTCGGTACGGACGACGTGCTCAAGGTGATCGACCAGGGCGCTGATGACACCACCAATGCGGTGTCGATCCGCCGCTTCTTCGCCCGCACCGCCGGCGTCGCCACCACCGAGCGTACGCTGGAAGCCAGCGTGATCCAGACCCGTCACCGCATCCCGGAAACCCCGCTGTCGGCCGGGCAGATCATGGTCTACCAGGTGCCCATCCCCGAGCCGCTGCGCTTTATCGAGCCGAGCGAGCAGGAGACGCGGACCATGCATGCGCTGGAAGACTACGGCGTGATGCACGTGAAGCTGTACGAGGACATCGCCACCTTCGGCCATATCGCCACTGCCTACGCCTACCCGGTGACGGTGGACGAGCGCTACGTGATGGACCCGTCGCCGATCCCGAAATTCGACAACCCCAAGCTGGACATGAGCCCCGCGCTGATGCTGTTCGGCGCCGGCCGCGAGAAGCGCCTGCACGCGGTACCGCCCTTTACCCGGGTGGTCAGCCTGGACTTCGAGGATCACCCCTTCGCCGTGCAGCGCTGGGACGAGTGCTGCGCCTTCTGCGGCAGCAGCGAGTCCTTCCTCGACGAGCTGATCGTCGACGACGCCGGCAGCAAGCGCTACGTCTGCTCCGACACCGACTACTGCCGCCAGCGTACCGAGGAGAACCTGCAATGAGCGCCGCCGAACCTCTGCAACCTGCCGTGACAGCGGCCGAGCCGCTGTTCTCGGCGCGCGACCTGACCCGCCTGTACGGCCCGGACAAGGGCTGCCAGGGGGTGAGCTTCGACCTCTATCCCGGCGAGGTGCTGGGCATAGTCGGCGAGTCCGGCTCGGGCAAGTCCACCTTGCTCAGCCTGCTCTCCGGGCGCTGCCCGCCGGATCGCGGCAGCGTGAGTTATCGCGCGCGCAGCGGTCAGTGGCTCGACCTGTACAGCGCCAGCGAGGCCGAGCGGCGCACGCTGCTGCGGACCGAGTGGGGCTTCGTCGAGCAGAACCCGCGTGACGGCCTGCGCATGGCGGTATCGGCCGGCGCCAACATCGGCGAGCGACTGATGGCTCAGGGCGTGCGCCACTACGGCGAGCTGCGCGCCGCCGGGCTCGACTGGTTGAGCCAGGTGGAGATCGACCCGGCGCGTATCGACGACCTGCCGCGCACCTTCTCCGGCGGCATGCAGCAGCGCCTGCAGATCGCTCGCAACCTGGTTTCCGCGCCGCGCCTGGTGTTTATGGACGAGCCGACCGGGGGCCTCGATGTTTCGGTTCAGGCGCGCCTGCTCGACCTGCTGCGTGGCCTGGTGCGCGAGCTGGACCTGGCGGTGGTGATCGTCACCCACGACCTGGCGGTGGCGCGCCTGTTGGCCGACCGCCTGATGGTGATGCGCCGCTCGCGCGTGGTGGAGGCGGGGCTGACCGACCAGATTCTCGACGACCCGCAGCATCCCTATTCACAGCTGCTGGTGTCGTCGGTGTTGCAGCCTTGATGACGCCCCGCAATTGCCAACCCGTAGCCCGGATGCAATCCGGGAAAACCGTGCCAGCCATCCCCGGATTGCATCCGGGCTACGACCAGTAGCAACAACGCGCCTGTAGGAGCGAGCTCTGCTCGCGAACCCGGGCCTCCAGAGGCTTCGCGAGCAGAGCTCGCTCCTACGGGGCAGAGAGGATCGAATGAACAACCTGATCGAGGTCAGCGGCCTCAGCAAGACCTTCACCCTGCACCAGCAGAACGGCGTCGTCCTGCAGGTGCTGCGTGACCTGAATTTCGCCGTGCGCGGTGGCGAGTGCCTGGTGCTGCATGGACAGTCCGGCGCCGGCAAGTCGACCCTGCTGCGCACCCTGTACGGCAACTACCTGGCGGCCGGCGGCAGCATCCGCATCCGCCACCAGGGCGAGCCGGTGGAGCTGGTCGGCGCCGAGCCGCGCCAGGTGCTGGCAGTGCGCCGGCAGAGCCTGGGTTACGTCAGCCAGTTTTTGCGGGTGATCCCGCGCGTGTCGACCCTGGACGTGGTGCTGGAGCCGGCGCAGGCCCGCGGCTGGACGCGCAGGGACGCCGAGGCGCGAGCCAAGGCCCTGCTGAGTCGCCTGAATATCCCCGAGGCGTTGTGGCAGCTGGCGCCGGGCACCTTCTCCGGCGGCGAGCAGCAGCGCGTCAATATCGCCCGCGGCTTCATGGTCGAGTGGCCGGTGCTGTTGCTCGACGAACCCACCGCCTCGCTGGACGAGGCCAACCGTCAGGTGGTGCTGGAGCTGATTGCCGAAGCCAAGGCGGCCGGCAGCGCGCTGATCGGCATCTTCCACGACCGCATCGCCCGCGAGGCGGTGGCCGACCGTTACCTCGACATGAGCGCCGCCGCGGCGCAACCGGAGTACGTCTATGTCGTCTGAACAGATTCTCAGCAACGCTCGTATCGTCACCGCTGAGCGCGAGTTCCTCGGCACCCTGTTGCTGCGCGACGGGCTGATCGCCGCGGCGGACGAGGGCGCCAGTCGCCTGCCGCAGGCCCAGGACCTGGGCGGCGATTACCTGCTGCCGGGGCTGGTGGAGCTGCACACCGATAACCTGGAAAAACACATGAGCCCCAGGCCTGGCGTGGATTGGCCTTCGGCCTCGGCGGTGCTGACCCACGACGCGCAGATCGTCGCCGCGGGCATCACTACGGTGTTCGATGCGCTGTCCATCGGTGACATCAACCCGCGTGGTCGGCGCATGCAGCAACTGCCCGCGATGATCGAGGCCATTGCCGCCAGCGAGGCGGCGGGGCAGACGCGCGCGGAGCACCGCCTGCACCTGCGCTGCGAGCTGTGCCACCCCGATGCCCTGACCATCTACCGCGATCTGGTGGAGCACCCGTTGGTGGCGCTGGTGTCGGTGATGGATCACTCACCCGGCCAGCGCCAGTTCGCCAAGGTGGAGAAGTACCGCGAGTACTACATGGGCAAGTACCACTTGAGCCCGGCGGAGATGGAGGAGTTTCTTCAGGAACAGATCGCCAACTCGCGCCAGTACAGCGACCGCCAGCGTCGCGCCATCGTCGAGGACTGCCATTCCCGCGGTATCTCGGTGGCCAGCCATGACGATGCGACCCTGGCTCACGTGCAGGAGTCAGCTGGTTTCGGCATGGCTATCGCCGAGTTTCCTACCACCCTGGAGGCCGCACGCGCCAGCCACGAACTGGGGCTGAAAGTACTGATGGGGGCGCCGAACGTGGTGCGCGGCGGCTCGCACTCGGGCAATATCGCCGCCGCCGAACTGGCGTGCCACGGTGTGCTGGATATCCTCTCCAGCGACTACTACCCGGCCAGCCTGCTGCACGCGGCCTGGCTGCTCGCCGGGCAGGACAACGACTATGATCTACCAGCGGCCATCGCCACCGTGAGCCGCGCGCCGGCCAGGGCGGCCGGACTGGATGATCGCGGCGAGATTTGCGTCGGCCTGCGCGCCGACCTGGTGCAGGCCAGGGCGCATGGTGAGCAGCCGGTGATCCAGCAGGTGTGGCGCCAAGCGCGAAGGGTATTCTGATGCAGGGCAGGTTGATCTATCTGATGGGGCCGTCGGGCTCGGGCAAGGACAGCCTGTTGCAAGCCGCACGTGCGCCGCTGGAGGCGCACGGCTGCCGTTTCGCCCGGCGGGTGATCACCCGCAGCGCCGAGTCCGTCGGCGAGGACGCGCTGGGCGTCACCCCGGCGGAGTTCGAACGCCTGGAAGGCGAGGGCGCCTTCGCCCTGAGCTGGCGCGCCAATGGCCTGGCCTACGGCATCCCGCGCGAGATCGATGATTGGCTGAGCGCCGGCCAGGATGTGTTGATCAACGGTTCACGCGGCCATCTCGACGCCGCCCGCCAGCGCTATCCGCATCTTGTGGCTGTTCTGCTGCACGTCGAAGAAGCGGTGCTGCGCCAGCGCCTGCTGGCCCGCGGCCGCGAGACGCCGGAGCAGATCGAGCAGCGCCTGGCGCGCAGCCGCGAACTGCAGGCCAGCGTTGCTTCCTCCCCTCTCCCGCTTGCGG
>NZ_DJSX01000049.1:0-35486 GCF_002439135.1 Pseudomonas sp. UBA6323
CGAACTGGGGCCGGTGGTGGACGGGCTGCGCGTCATCAACGGCGGCCTGCAGGCCGGTGAGAAGATCATCATCAAGGGCCTCGTGCGCCCCGGCATGGCGGTCACGCCGCGCATGGTGCCCATGCAGGCGCCCGCGGCACCGGCCGCCGGCGCGACCGGCGCGACCAAGGCTGCGGCAAACGCTCCGGCTCCCGCTGCGGCGCCTGCCAAGGCCGGTGGCGCGGACCCCGCCAAGGCTGACGGCGCGGCCGGCTCGGCGGAGGCCCGCAAATGAATTTCCCCCGCTTCTTCATCAACCGGCCGATCTTCGCCATCGTCCTGTCGGTGCTGATGCTGATCGCGGGCGCGATCAGCTATTTCCAGCTCCCCCTGAGCGAGTACCCCCAGGTCACGCCGCCGACGGTGCAGGTCACCGCCAGCTATCCCGGCGCCAACCCGCAGGTGATCGCCGACACCGTGGCATCGCCGCTGGAGCAGGCGGTCAACGGCGTGGAAGGCATGATGTACATGCAGTCCCAGATGTCCACGGACGGGCGGATGGTGCTGACCATCTCGTTCGAGCAGCACATCGACCCCGACGTCGCGCAGATCCAGGTGCAGAACCGCGTCTCACGCGCGCTGCCCCGGTTGCCGCCCGAGGTCCAGCGCATCGGCGTGGTCACCGACAAGACCGCGCCCGATATTCTCATGGTGGTGCATATGCTCTCGCCGGGGGACCGCTACGACCCGCTGTACGTGTCCAACTACGCGATGCTCAACGTGCGCGACGAACTGGCGCGCCTGCCGGGCATCGCCAACGTGATCATCGGCGGTGAAGGCGAGTACGCAATGCGCGTCTGGCTCGACCCCGAGAAGGTCGCATCGCGGGGCATGACCGCCAGCGATGTGGTCGCCGCCATCCGCGAGCAGAACGTGCAGGTCGCAGCCGGCTCGATCGGCCAGCAGCCGAATGCGTCGGCCGCCTTCCAGGTCAGCGTCAATGCGCTGGGGCGCCTGACCACCGAAGAGCAGTTCGGCGACATCGTGATCAAGGCCGGCGCCAACGGCCAGGTGACCCGCCTGCGCGACGTCGCACGCCTGGAACTGGGCTCGGACAACTACACCATGCGCGGCCAGCTCGACGGCGAGAACGCGGTCGGCCTGCAAATCCTGATGACGCCCGGCTCCAATGCCCTGGACACGTCCAGCGCGGTGCGCGCGACGATGGAGCGGCTGCAGGCCAAGTTCCCCGAAGGCATCGAGTACAAGATCGCCTACGACCCCACAGTCTTCGTGCGCGCCTCGCTCCAGTCCGTCGCCGTCACGCTGCTGGAGGCCATCCTCCTGGTGGTGATCGTGGTGGTGCTGTTCCTGCAATCTTGGCGCGCGTCGATCATTCCACTGATCGCCGTGCCGGTCTCGCTGGTCGGCACGTTCGCGGTGATGCACATGTTCGGCTTCTCGCTGAACACGCTGTCGCTGTTTGGCCTCGTGCTCTCCATCGGCATCGTGGTGGATGACGCCATCGTGGTGGTGGAGAACGTGGAGCGCCACATGGCGCTGGGCGAATCGCCCAAGGATGCGGCGCGCAAGGCGATGGATGAAGTGACTGGCCCGATCCTGGCCATCACCTCGGTGCTGGCAGCGGTCTTCATCCCCTCGGCGTTCCTGTCGGGGCTGCAGGGCGAGTTCTATCGCCAGTTCGCGCTGACCATCGCGTTCTCGACCATCCTGTCGGCGATCAACTCGCTTACGCTGTCGCCAGCGCTGGCCGCCATCCTGCTCAAGCCGCACCACGGCGCGGCCAAGCCCGATCGTCTCACGCGCATCATCGACGGCGTGTTCGGCGGCTTCTTCCGCCGCTTCAACCGCTTCTTCGATCGCGCCTCGAATTCCTACGTCGGGGGCGTGCGCCGCGCGGTGCGCGGCAGCGCCATCGTGCTGCTGCTCTACGTCGGCTTCCTGGGCCTGACCTGGCTGGGCTTCCACAAGGTGCCTGCGGGCTTCGTGCCGGCCCAGGACAAGTACTATCTCGTGGGCATCGCCCAGCTTCCGACCGGCGCCTCGCTGGATCGCACCGAGGCGGTCGTCAAGGAGATGACCAAGATCGCACTGGCTGAGCCGGGCGTCGAGAGCGTGGTGGCCTTCCCGGGCCTGTCGGTCAATGGACCGGTGAACCAGCCGAACACCGCGCTGATGTTCGCCATGCTCAAGCCCTTCGATGAGCGCAAGGACCCGTCGCTGTCGGCCTTCGCCATCCAGGGCAAGCTCATGGGCAAGTTCAGCCAGATCCCGGACGGCTTCGTTGGCATCTTCCCGCCGCCGCCGGTGCCGGGCCTGGGTTCGATGGGCGGCTTCAAGCTGCAGATCGAGGACCGGGCGGGCCTGGGTCCCGAGGCGCTTGCGCAGGCACAGGGCCAGATCATGGGCAAGGCCATGCAGGCGCCCGAGCTGGCGAACATGCTCGCCAGCTTCCAGACCAATGCGCCGCAGTTGCAGGTGGACATCGACCGGGTGAAGGCCAAGTCGCAGGGCGTATCGCTGACCGAGGTGTTCGACACCCTGCAGGTCAACCTTGGCTCGCTCTACGTCAACGACTTCAACCGCTTCGGTCGCACCTACCGGGTCATGGCCCAGGCCGATGCGCAGTTCCGCATGCAGGCTGAGGACATAGGCATGCTCAAGGTGCGCAATGCAGCGGGCGACATGATCCCGCTGAGCGCGATCGCGACCATCGAGCGCAGTTCCGGCCCCGACCGGGTGATGCATTACAACGGCTTTCCCTCGGCCGACATCAGCGGCGGGCCAGCGCCGGGCTACTCGTCCGGCCAGGCCACCGCCGCGATTGAGAAGATCGTGAGCGAATCGCTGCCGGACGGTATGACCTACGAATGGACGGACCTGACTTTCCAGGAAAAACGGGTTGGCAACACGGCGATCTACATCTTCGCGCTGGCGGTGCTGCTCGCCTTCCTGTTCCTGGCGGCCCAGTACAACAGTTGGTCGCTGCCGTTCGCTGTGCTGCTGATTGCACCCATGGCGCTGCTCTCGGCGATCGCCGGCGTCTGGCTCTCTGGGGGCGACAACAACATCTTCACGCAGATCGGTTTCGTGGTGCTGGTCGGCCTGGCTGCCAAGAACGCGATCCTGATCGTGGAGTTCGCCCGCGCGAAGGAAAGCGAAGGGGCCGATCCGCTGGCAGCCGTGCTCGAAGCCGCGCGCTTGCGGCTGCGCCCGATCTTGATGACGTCGTTCGCCTTCATCGCTGGCGTGGTGCCGCTGGTGCTGGCCAGCGGTGCGGGCGCCGAGATGCGCCACGCCATGGGCATCGCGGTGTTCGCCGGCATGCTGGGCGTGACGGTATTCGGCCTGGTGCTGACGCCGGTGTTCTACGTTGTGGTGCGCAAGCTGGCGCTGCGCCGCGAAGCGCGCCATGCCCGTGGCGGCATGACCGACCAGCACGCATGACGGCCAGGAGGACATACGACATGAAAACATCTTTCGCATTCACACGACCCGCCAGGACGCTGGCGCCGCTCGCCCTCGCGGCGGCGCTGGCTGGCTGCTCCATGGCACCGAAGTATGACCGGCCCGCAGCGCCGATCGACACGGCCTATCCCTCGGGCGCGGCCTATGTGGAACTGGCGGCCGCGACGCCCGACGACGCGATCACGGCCGAGATCGGTTGGCGGGACTTCTTCCGCGACCCGCTGCTGCAGCAGTTGATCGGCATTTCGCTGGAGAACAACCGCGACATGCACAAAGCCGCGCTCAACGTGGAGGCGGCTCAGGCGCTGTACCGTATCCAGCGTGCCGAGATGCTGCCGAACCTGGGCGTTTCCGCCCGCGGCGCGTCAGAGCGCGTACCGGCCGACCTCAGTACCACGGGGCAAAGCGACGTGCTCCGGCGCTACGACGTGGCCGGGGTGACGGCCGCCTGGGAGCTGGACCTGTGGGGCCGCATCCGCAGCCTCAACGACCGGGCGCTGGCGTCCTACCTGGCCCTCGACGAGACCCGCATCGCCACGCAGATGAGCCTGGTGTCCGAGGTGGCCAGCGCCTACCTCACGCTGCGCGCCGACCAGGAACTGCTGCGCCTGACGAGCGACACCCTCGCCACACAGAAGCGCTCCTATGACCTGACCACCCAACTGGTGGAAGCGGGAAATTCCACGCAGCTCGACCTGCGCCGCGCGGAGATCGCGCTGCGCACCGCCGAGGCCAACCGCGCCGCCTACACGCGGCAGGCGGCCAAGGACCGCAACGCGCTGGTGCTGCTGCTGGGCCAGCCGCTGACGCCGGAGCTGTCCCGGCAGCTTGACGAGGCCGTGGCGCTGCCGGACGACATCGTGCCGACCGACCTGCCGAGCGGCCTGCCGTCCGAACTGCTCGCGCGTCGGCCGGACATCCGCGCCGCCGAGCAGATGCTGATCGGCGCCAACGCCAACATCGGCGCGGCGCGGGCCGCGTTCTTCCCGACGATTAGCCTCACGGGCTCGGCGGGCACGGCCAGCGCTTCGCTGGACGGCCTGTTCGATTCGGGCTCGCGGGCCTGGAGCTTCCTGCCGCAGATCACGCTGCCCATCTTCCGCGGCGGCGCGTTGCGAGCCAATCTGGACGTGGCACAGGTACAAAAGAGGATCGAAATCGCCAACTACGAGAAGTCTATCCAGGCGGCCTTTGCTGAGGTGGCTGACGGCTTGGCGGGCAAGCGCACGCTTGATGAGCAGATCCGCTCGGAGCAGCTCCTGGTAGCGGCTAGCCAGAAAGCCTACCAACTAGCCGAGCAACGCTTCCAGGAAGGCGTGGACGACAACCTCACCTTGCTCGATGCGCAACGCACACAGTACGGTGCGCAGCAGACCCTGGTGCGCACGCGCCTGACGCGGCTGAACAACCTCATCCACCTCTACAAGGCGCTGGGTGGCGGCTGGACTGAGCACACGGTGCAATCGGGCGCCACCGGGCAACCATCCGCCCGGTCGCCGGGATAAGGGCTATGCGCAACGGCGGCGTTCCCCATCGTTGCGCACGGAGAACCGGATGAGGATCGGTGAACTTGCGCGCTTGACGGGCACCCCCCCGGAGAACATTCGGTTCTACGAGCGGGAGGGCCTGTTGCAAGCCCCGGAGCGGTCACGCAACAACTATCGGCGCTATGGCCCGGCCCATGTCGAACGGCTTCACCTGATTCGCAACTACCGTGCCTCGGGAATCGGCCTGGATGACGTGCGCCGCCTACTGGGTTGGGCACATGAGGGGTTCCTGGAACCTGAGCTGCTAAGGCAGGCTGTCCAAGGCCATCTCGCCTGTGTTGAGGAACGCATGGAGCAACTGATCCAGGTGAAAGAGCACCTGCTCGCATTGGCCCTGCACGGTGCTGCTTCCGCCGGGGCTTCCGAGGATGGACCGGCTCGCGATGGTTCGTGAGCATCGCATGTCCATATAACTGAATATATATTCATGCGTGTAATATTTCCGGCCAGACAAACGAATAAGAAAGACGCCCATGACCGACCAGAGCATCACGCGCCGAAACATCGGCGTTCTCACCGCCGCGCAGGCGCTCGGCGGCGCCAGCGCGCCCATCGTGATGTCGCTGGGTGGGCTGGTCGGCCAGCAGCTTGCCAAGAATTCGGCCTGGATCACCTTGCCCGTGAGTCTGTTCGGCCTGGGTCTTGCCATCGGCACCTTGCCTGCCGCCTTCATCATGCGGCACCATGGCCGCCGCAACGGATACGTGGTGGGGGTCGGCTTCGGCGTGGCCTCGGGCCTGATCGCCGCGTTGGGCATCATGCTGGCCTCGTTCTGGATCTTCTGCGCCGGCACCTTCCTGGCGGGCTTCTACGGCGCGTATGTGCAGAGCTACCGCTTCGCAGCCGCCGACACCGCCGAGGACGCGCTTAAGGCCAAGGCCATTTCCTGGGTCATGGTGGGCGGTCTCGCGGGCGCCATCATCGGGCCGCAGTTGGTGATCTTCACGCGCGATGCGGTAGCGGGCACGCCCTACGTTGGCAGCTTCCTCAGCCAGGCGCTGCTGCCGCTGATCGCCTTGCCGATCCTGCTGATGCTGCGCACGCCGAGCCAGACCCAGGCCGAAGCAGTCGCCGATAGCGGTCGGACGGTGCTGCAGCTCTTGGCGATGCCGCGCTATCTGCTGGCCGTGGCTGCGGGCGTGGTGTCCTATGGGGTGATGGCGTTCGTGATGACGGCCGCGCCGGTGGCGATGGTCAACCACGGGCATTCGGTGGACAACGCCGCCCTAGGAATACAGTGGCACCTGCTGGCGATGTTCGGGCCGAGCTTTTTCACAGGACGACTGATGGTGCGCTACGGCAAGGAGCGCGTGACCGCCGTCGGCATGGTGCTGCTCGCCGCCTCCGGGGTGGTGGCCCTGGGCGGGCTCGGCCTGTCCCACTTCTGGGGCTCGCTGGCGCTGCTGGGCATCGGCTGGAACTTCAGCTTCATCGGCGCGACGGCGATGGTCACCGATTGCCACACCCCGGCCGAGCGCAGCAAGGCGCAGGGCATGAACGATTTCTTCGTCTTCGCCGCCACGGCGGCCGTGTCGTTCCTCGCGGGATCGATCCTGCACAGCTCGGGCTGGCAGGCGGTCAACTGGATGATCTTCCCGGCCCTGGCGCTGATCCTGGTGCCGCTGCTGTGGCAGGCCGCGCGAAAGCCGGCGCTGCCAGCTCCGGTCTGATCGGAGCGGTGCAAGAGGCGCTCCGCGCAGTGGGTCGCCTCGGCCGCTACAGCACCTGCTTCCACTGGCGCAGCCTCGACAGCGCGTCGTCGTAGGCGGTGGAGGTGAAGAACTGGATCTTGCGCCCGAGGGTCTTCATCGGGCTCAACGCGGGATCGAAAAGCGAGGCGTTCGAATGGTGCGCCACGCAGTCGAGCACCCGGTCCTGTCCCTCCGTGAGCATGGCTTCCAGCTCGCGAAGGTCTCTGCCCGCGAAACGGCGCTGGAAGCCGGCAGAAAGACGCTCGGCCCGCTGCGCCATCGCACTCGGCGAGTAAAAGGACGCCGAAGGTCCAGGCGTCCGATCATGCGCGAACTGCAGGATCATCGTGTTCCAGACGATGACGTCCACCAGGACCATCGCAGCGTTGGTATGCAGGCGCGGCTCCTGCCAGATCATGGCCGTGTGCCGGTAGTGGCTGGCGGGAATGGTGGCAGCTTCTACCCCGAGCTTTCGGTGGCTGGCGCGAACCTTGTCAAGGAGTTCCTGCTTCGTGGTTGGTAGTTTCATTCGGGATTTCTATTTCATCGAGACAAGGCTCGATAACCGGCGTGTCAGATATTCATCAAGTCACCAGCGCAATTACCTTGGATTGAGGAAAAGCGCTTGCCTCACCGCTGCGCTGGCGGCGCCGAGGGCTTGTGCATGATGAAGCGGGACATGTCGGTGATTTCCTGTTTGCGGATTTACGTTACTGCTGAAGCTGCTTCTGCATGGTGTTGTGGTTGTAGTAGTCGCTGGCATAGACAATCTTTCCGTTCGAAACACGGAAGAAGCTCGCGCCGAAATAACTGATGGTCGAACTGGAGGGCGACGTCCCGCCATTGCTGTTCTTGGTGGCGGTGAATTCCCACTCGATCGCCACACCATCGCCGGAGGCAACCGGCTGCGAACGGATTTTCATTTTTCGGTCGGGCAGGATTTTCATCAGAAACTGCGAGACTTCGGTAATGGCTTGAGGCCCAGTGCGGGACGCTTCATTGCTGGTATTGAAATAGACGACGTTGGAATCGAGCACTTTTTCCATCGCGTCGGTTCGCCCGCCATTCCAGGCGTCAAGGTATTGCCGGACCACCTTCACGTTCTCTGGCTCATCTGCCGCCTGCGACGTGACGCTATAGGCGAGTGAAGCCAGCCCGAGGAATATCGCTCCCAAAGCCTGCACCGGACGGCAGCGCAAGCCGTCTGAAGAACGAAGGGGCCTGAATGACAGGGCGTGCTGCATGTTGTTCATGGTCGAAATACTCCAAAAGGTGTTGAAAAAAATCCCGCTCGCACGGGCGTGGTGGAAAATCGCATGTCGCGCGCAACGAAGCACAGGCCGTCGGCAATTGCTCTTTTGTCAAATACATAGAATCATCCTATGTATAAGGCCTGAGTTGCTACAATCGAGGTCCGATGGGCTCCCGTCTCTACGTCATTTGAGAACCGCGATGAATAACCGCTTCACACTCCCACAGGCGCCGCGGCGTTCGCTCGTCGATTCGACGATTGAGCTGATCCGCGGCCAGATCGAGGGAGGCGCCTGGAAGGTCGGCGAGCGCATCCCCAGGGAGCAGGAACTGGCCGAGATGCTGGAGGTTGGCCGCAACACGGTGCGGGAAGCCATTCGCGTGCTCTCGCACGGCCAGGTCCTGGAAGTCCGCCAGGGTGATGGCACCTACGTGCGAACCAATATCGATCCGGCCGAGGTCATGCGCCGTGTCGGGCGTTCCGGCTTGCGAGAGCACTTCGCGTTGCGCTGCATGCTGGAAACCGAGGCGGCCAGGTTGGCCGCGGTGCATCGGTCCAAGGCGGACGTTGGGCTGCTGCGCCGACTGTTGAAGGCCCGCGGCGAGCAGGAGCAACACGCATCGAGCGCGGCCTTTGCCGAGGCCGATACGGCTTTCCACTGCGCGATCGCCGGGATGTGCGGCAACGGCGCGCTGGCTGAGCTGTACCGCTACTTCGCGAACTCGGTCCGCATGAACACGCTGACTGCGCTGAAGGACAAGGAACTGCCCGAGCCGGGTCTCGCGACCCATGAGGCGATCGTGGATGCTATCGAGCGCCAGGATGGAGAAGCAGCTGCGGCGGCTGTGCGGAACGTGGTCGCTCCGCTGATTGCGGCACTTGAGAAATCGGGTTGATCCGAGCGCGACTCCCGCGCTGGCAATGCCGCTTTCCATCGAGCAGCCGGTCGCCGGCCCCGTTGATCGGAACGCGGGTTGTTTCCCGGAGAGCACGCGGTAGCCGGTCCTCATGGATAGGCCCTTGGTGCGCTACAGCGACCGGACGGTGCTGTTCATATCGAATCTTCGACGCGACCACCCGCCAGGACATACCGGGCCAGCGCCTCGGCATCGGCGTGGGTGGCCCGGGTGGACTGCGGTGTACCGAAAGCCTGGACGAGCTTTGGCAGCATGGCCTCCAACTGGGCTCGCTTATCCGAATCCGGTTCGACGTGGATGAGCGCGAGCAATGTGCCGCCAAGCGTCTCCTTGTGAGTCTTCAGCCAGACGCCGCGCTGAGCGCGATCGTCGAGAGTCTCTTCTGGCCCTCCCGCGACGTAGATAAGCACGAAGGGCTTTCCGCAGGCGACGAGTTCATCCATTTCCGCGCACCAGGCGCTGCTGTATCCGTTGTAGATGCTTGCGCCGTCGAAGCGGACGATGGGGAAATCGCTGGTGTCGTGAACTTTCGGTTGCTGGGACATGATCCTGGACTCTCGCTATTAACGTCCTAACATCCTACCTTTGTTGAGAATTACTTGCAACTGAAATGGGCATGGGCACACCGCCGTGCAGCGCCAAGTGACGGGCGAAATAAGGGCTTGACCTTCCAACAATGGGAGGCCCTACAGTGAACCCATCAACCTCATTCAAGGAGTTTTTTCATGAAGGTCAACAAGTTCAGCCTCTTGTTCATTGCGGGCGCCGTCGTGGTCGCCGCCGGCCTGATGGCCGTCCAGAAGAAGGTGGTCGTCCCGTCGGGTGAAGCGATGCAGGCCAGTGCGGGCGGAGGTCACCAAGGGCACGCGATGCCCTCCAGCGCCTCGGCCAATGACAGTCCTTCCACGACCGCGTATCGCGCCGTGAACGACCAGATGCACGCCGGGATGGGAGCGCAGTTCACTGGCAACGCCGACGTCGATTTCATGCGTGGCATGATCCCGCACCACCAGGGCGCGATCGACATGGCCAAGGTGGCGCTGCAGTACGGCAAGGACCCGGAGGTTCACAAGCTGGCCCAGGAGGTCATCACCGTGCAGGAAGGCGAGATCGCCATGATGAACAAGTGGCTGGGCGACAACGGCCAGCAGGCGGCGGCCGGCAGCTCGGGCGATGCCTCGACGGCCGCCTACCGTGCCGGCAACGACCGCATGCATGCGGACATGATGATCGACTTCAGCGGCGACGCCGATGTGGACTTCATGCGCGGCATGATCCCGCACCACCAGGGTGCGATCGACATGGCCAAGGTGGCGCTGCAGTACGGCAAGAACCCGGAGGTCCGCAAGTTGGCTCAGGAGGTCATCTCCGCGCAGGAAGGCGAGATCGCCATGATGAAGAGTTGGCTTGTCGCTCGGGGCAAGTGAAGGCACGACCATGAACCAAGCCAACACCCCGCGCATCCTCATCTATAGCACTCCAACTTGCCCGGACTGCCGGGCACTAAAGGAGTGGTTGTCCCAGCAGGGCATCGCGTTTGAAGAGCGCGACCTGACCGACCCGAAGATTTCCGCGGAGGCCAAGTCACGAACCGGCGTGCGCGTGGCCCCGATCACGATCGTCGGCGACGAGGTCTTCTATGGCACCTTCGCGAGCCAGAAGCCGAGGCTGATGAAGGCGCTCGGTCTTCAGTGAGCCGCTGAAGGAAGACCGTGGTCACGGGCGGAGTCGCCGGTGCGGACCCCGGTCGGACCCTGTAAGCGCTGTTGTGGACGCGTCTGCACGCAAAGCTCAAGACCGTGAGGCATTCTTCGCCGACGACGCTCGGCGCTTTCGCCTGCGGTCGTTGACATCACGAGAGGAATTTTTATGCGATCGACATCATCAGCCACCTCCCTGCACGTCGCCATTTCCGAGGGCATCACAGTCGCCAACGACCTGCCGTTCGTGCTGTTCGGCGGCATCAACGTCATCGAGGATCTCGATACGACCCTGGCTGCGGCTGAGCACTTCGCGGAGGTGACGCGCAAGCTGGGGATACCCTTCGTTTTCAAGGCGTCGTTCGACAAGGCCAATCGCTCGTCGATCCATTCTTTCCGAGGTGTCGGCCTGGAGGAAGGGCTGCGGGTCCTCGATGCGGTCAAGTCGCGGTTCGGATGCCCAGTCTTGACCGACGTGCATGAGGTTGAGCAGGCCATGCAGGTCGCTGCCGTTGCCGACGTACTGCAAGTTCCGGCCTTCCTGGCCCGGCAGACCGATCTGGTGGCCGCCATTGCCCGCACCGGTCGGGTAGTGAATGTCAAGAAGCCGCAGTTCCTCAGCCCGGGCCAGATCAGGCATGTCGTCCACAAACTGCACGAGGCTGGCAACCCGCGCGTCCTGCTGTGCGAGCGTGGCACGCAGTTCGGCTACGACAATCTCGTCGTGGACATGTTGGGCTTCCGCGAAATGAGCGTTGCCAGCAGTGGCCTGCCACTGGTGTTCGACGTAACCCATAGCCTGCAGCGGCGAGAAGCGGATGCGTTGGCTTCGGGTGGGCGTCGCCAACAGTTGCCCGAACTCGCGCGGGCCGGCATGGCGGTCGGCATTGGCGGTTTGTTCCTCGAAGCACACGCCGACCCGGCGCATGCACGTTGTGACGGACCCAGCGCTCTGCCACTGGACACGCTCGAACCGCTGCTGCGGCAGGTCAAGGCGGTGGACCAACTCGTCAAGTCGTTCGAGCCTCTTCGGATCGACTGAAGCTTGCCACCCGTTCAAACAGAACGTGTGGCACTTCCCCTCTTAGTCGGCTATTTGAGCGACAGATAAGGATTGTTCGGTGGAACGGCATCGAATATGTGCGATGGGTCTTCGAGCAAATAGCCATGCACCTGGCGCGTTTTGCGCGGTCCCATGACCTCGCACGTCCTGATGTTCAGACCCGATGGCTGTTTCCTGTGGAGTCCGAGTTTTTCAAAGCGCTTCTGCACCCACTGCCAGTCCTGCAGGGCCGCGTCCTTCGCAAGCGGCCCAATGGTTGGATGCTCTTGTGCGTAGCGCTGGAAAACACCAGGGCTGATCAGGTAAACCGTGTCGGACACGGTATGTACCAGGGCCTTGGCGTCATTGATGATGAGCTTGCGGGTCTGGACGGCCTGTTTCAGCCAGGCCATGAAATGCTCGCCCGATGGCCGCCCGGTAAATGAGGCGAAATCGTGCGGCGCAGGCGCGGCGGTCGGCGCCGAAGGACCTGGGGCCGATGCGGGAGGGTCGAGCGGCACCGCTGCATCGTCGGCACCCTCTGGCGGGGCTTCGACGGACTGCTCCGGCTCAGGCGTTGTCTCGAACATCGCCAGCATGCTTTCCAGTGGGTCGGCCGGATTGCGCTGCGTGCTGGGAGGTATGGCGTGACTTCCGCCCGACTGATCTGGACGGCTGCTTGCTGCGGGCTCCTTCTCCGTTGCCACCGCTGCTCCAGGTAGCAATGCAGCGTCGGGTGCGGACGGGCGCGGCCCGTCCTCGGCCTCGCCGGCGTTGTCCACGGTCACGGTTCCCGCAAATGGGCTGGGTCGCTCCGAGGGCTCCCAGATCAGCGCCGGGGCCAGGCGCAGGAGCGTGAAGGCATGGGACCAGCCACTCTCACTGGTAATAGTTGCGCGCCAGATGGCCTTGCCGGAGGCGGTGGGCTGCAACATGGCATGATCCTGTAGCACGTTGAACACGGCCGTGTTGTTCGCGGGGATGCCATCGACCCCCTGGGACAGCAGGTGCGCGCGCAGCTTGTCCGAGACTGTCTTGCTCACCAGCCACAGCGCGTCCTCGGTGAGCCAGCCATCGGAGGCCTCCGGCTGGTTCAGTTTCAGCTCTTCCTTGAGCAGGTAGCGCAGCCCGTTGACCAGCTTGCGTTGGAGCGAGTGCTTGGGCGCGGCCATGGCGCGCGCGGGATCGCCGCCCAGCTCCTGGGCGACGGAGGCGCGGTCGGCCTGCACGACAAGCTCGCCCAGAACCCCGGCGTGCTCGTACTGCCCAGCCAAGACGTAGAGCAGCGGCGCCCACAAGGATGGATAGCCACTGAGCCAGTCCAGCAGATCGCGATTGAGCAATTGCTGGTACAGCAAGCCTGTCGCGGCGCTATGAAGCCGGTACTCGCGGTCGTCGCGGTAGCGGAAGCGGTACGGTTGGCGCAGCGGGCCGTGCCATGGGTGCCAGGTGCTGCCGTCGGCCAGCTCGACGTGCAGATCGACGGCCACCTTGCCGATGTCATGGAGCAGTGCGGCATAGGCGACGGCCGCAGTCCAGGCTTCGGCCTGCGCCGCCTGGTCTTCGGGGCTGGCCCCGATGGGCAGCAGATGGGACTGCCGCAGCTTTAGGCTGTAGGCGACGATTTCGAGGCCATGGTCGAGCATGCCGCCCGGGTAGGCATGGTGATGCGCTTCGGAAGCCGGGAAGGCCTGGACCAGCTCGGCGTAGCGCTCCAGCGGCGCGCGGTACAGGGAGGCGAACTGCTTGCGCGAAAGCGAGGTGCGCTGCCAGATGTGTTCCAGCAGCTTCTGCCGGCGCGGGGTGGCGAGCAACGATGCGGCCGACTCCGGCCGCATCAACCCTTTCGGGAGGTCGGTGGCGGGTGCTGGCGACGGCGCGGCAGCGACCGGGGGCCGTTTTCGCTGGAACAGGGAGAGCATGTCGGTGTCCTGATGGCGGGCCGGGCGGGAGGCCTTTTGGCCTTTTCGAGGTAGGGCCTTTCCCCTTGCACCCCATTCCCTTGCCGTTTCGACCCTTTGGCCTTTAACCGTTTCGGTATAGCGGGGCCTGGGCTGCGGCTCCAGCGTCAATGCGGAACCCGCACGAATGGATTAGACGGCGACCTGGCGCTGGGCCCCGGCCTATGCTGCCGGGGCGCTACACCGCCAGGTAGGCTCCCACCCGGGCGACTAAGTTGACAAATGCGACAAAGGAGACTAGAGTGAATCCTGTCTCAAACCTACCTGGGAGCTGACCATGCCCACTGCGATCGAATTCATTGCCGACCGGCTGCCGCGAGTCACGGTGGAGGATGTGCGACGCTTCGCCGATACCGTCGAAATCCGGGATGCACCGGCGTTCGCGGCTGAGTTGCAGGCGTTCATCCACGAGCGCGTGGAGGCGGTGACGCTGCCCGCCAACCTGGAAGGTGAAACGGTGGCGCAGGCCTTGCAGCGCAAGGCGGCCGCGTTGCGCTCCGACACGCGCTGGACACCGGCTGAAACCGATGTCCAGCGAGGCCGCGCCTTGCTGCTGGAAGCCTTCAACCAGCCGGACAACCTGCCGCCTGCCGAGTTCGCCAAGCTGGCGGACAAGTCGCGCCAGCAAATCTACAAGGACATCCTCGCCCGTCGGCTGCTGGCGCTGAACGTGGGGCCGCGCGGCCAGAAGCTGCCCGACTGGCAGCTCGACCCGGTAAAGCAGCAGTTGACCCAAACCGTGCTTCAGGAGGTCGAGGGCATCGACCACTGGACGATCTACCGCGCGCTGTCCGAACCCCTCGAAGGCCTGGGTGGTCGCTCGCCCGTGGATGCGGTGACGCATGGCACGATCGATGACGTGGCCGAGGCCGTGTTCAACGTGCTGGGCGTCCAGGTGCATTGAAGCGAGACCGCCATGAGCCACGAGCTGCCTTCGTTCCTGATCGATGCCGGTGAACTGCTCCAGCATGTGAGCCGCGTCGTCTATCGGGGCAGCCCGCTGTACTATGGCCGCAGCAGCACGAATCGCTACGATGACCCAGCGGGGGCCTACGGCGTGCTCTACCTGGGGCGCGACCTGCCCACGGCGCTGATGGAGTCGGTGTTTCATAAGCACCAGTGGCTTGCGGACACGCAACGCTCGATCGCGCTGAAAGAAGTCCAGGCCCGGATGGTGCGCGCAGTAGGCGTGATGGACGACGTGTTTCTGGCCGATCTCACGGCGCAGGGCGTCATGGCGGGCTACTTCGGCCTGAACCTGGAGCAGTTGGCCAGCCGCGACTACACGCACACGCAGCGGGTGTCCGCCCAGGTGCATGCGATGCTCGGAGATGATGGCCAGGCGCTGTTCGACGGGGTGCTCTATCCGTCGCGCAACAACTATCCCGCCAAGAGCATCGCCCTGTTCGAGCGTGCGGGAGCGAAGGTTGGCGTCATCGAGGACATCGACCTGGTGGACCATGTGGACTGGCCGCGTTTCGTTGTTACCTACCGCATCGGCGTTGAACCCGACCCCGGCCCGGTGGGGCCGGATGACGAAGCGTCCTGAAGCAGCAAGAAAACACATTGAAGCCGCAAACCGAATGAAGTGGAGCAAACTGGAATAGGCATTCCTCAACAGCAGGAGACGACCATGAACACGACGACCCGCACCAGCACCGCAGAACGCCTCGGCCGCGCCTTTGGCCGCGGATGGCGTGCCTATGCGCGACGCGAACGGCGGGCGTCGAACTGGTTGGTGTCCAAGGGCATGCCGCGAGCTGGCGCTACCGCGCTCGTGTGGGTAGCCAAGCTGGCTGTACTGGGGGTGCTGCTCTACGTTGCGTTTTGGTTTGCACTCGTGATGCTGGGCGTTGCGGCGGCGGGATGGGCTGCTGCTGCAAATACTTCGGATGAGGACGAGTGGCCTTTCACCGACCTCACCGAGCTGCGCAAGACGCCGGGCTACGATCCCAACCTGTACAACGACACGTCGCACGAGTTGTACACCGACGACTGACCGGCCTCGCGCTATTTCAGTTTTCCTCCGGTGAGCGCCCCGGCACCCTTGCCGCCAGCTTGGCCGGCGCTCTTGCTGCCATCGGAAAGTCCCTGGATGACGTGCCCGGCCCGAATCCCAACCCAGGTAAGGCTCGCCAGCCAGAATCCCGGCAGAACCAGGAACATCGTGCCCATGACGAACATCAGGAGCATGTCGCCGAAGGCGTTGTTCAACCCTACCAGCGGGTCAAAGTTGGTGTGCGGCCGGTTCCAGCCAAAGCCCCAGCCATAAAGCGCGTCCAGAATCGTTGAATCGATCCAGCGTGCGAGCTGGAACCAGAAGTCCGTGAAGAACAGCGCGAACTGCACGACGCTGACGGTGACGACCGTCTTCAGGTCGTAGGTGCCCACAACCAGCACGAGCGGGATGCAGATGACCAGCGCCATCTTCAGTAAGGCGAGGATCATGGGCAGGGATTGGCGCACGACATCCATGGCAGGAAACGCGGCAATCGCGCCGACTGCCATCCCCACGTCGCCCGTGGCGCGCGTCACGATGTTCGGCAGGGTCTTGTCGATCTGGCCGCCGTAGTCCGTATAGACGCTGCCCTGGTTCAGTTTCTGCTGCCGCGGTGACGCGATGGCGCGGATCACCGAATCGTCCACCTCGGCCCGGCTGAGGAACCCGGCCCAGCCCGCCAGGCGATTCAGCAGGGTCGGGTCCACTTGCCCCAGCAGCCGCGCGCGCAGGCCGTTGCTGCCGTCTGACCACCACTGCCTGCAGGTCGGGTAGCCGCCACCATTGGCAACCTGCGCGAGGCCTGCATCGCGGGTGTCGTCATAGGGCCATGCCTCGCGCGCCGTGCTGGAGCGGTAGCTGTCGTAGTAGCCACCCGTGTCCGTGAAAAAGCGCGAGCCGATCCAGGTTACGTCGTGCATCTGCTGCTCATCGAGATCCGGGCGCTGCATGAACAATTTGGCCCGCGCAGGCCCATAGCAATCCCGCGAGAAGTCCGCGACCTCCTGAGCCAGTACCGGGTCGTCAATGCGGGTCGCGTCGATCTCCATCCTCATCTGCCGCAGGTCCGTACCGCACGGGATCGCCGCTACCGAGGCGCTCGTGACGGCGCGCGAGAGCGCGTGCATGAAAGCCCACCAGACCGGCACCTTCGCCGACTGGTTGTTGATGGTGCTGAAGGACTGCGACCAGCCGGTTTCCGTGGGCTGCGGCACGCTGACCTGGCACTGCGCCGAGCGCGAGCTGTCGTACTGGATGGTGTTGAGGTCCACGTCGATGAACGGAATGCCCGCGAACATCACCACCACGATCGCGACGAACACCCGGTTCTCGATACGGGCGGCACTCAGAACGCCTTTGTTGCCCTCGTCAGCGCCTTCCGCGCGGGCCTTCAGCCACTCCTGCACGACGATGGCGACGAAAGGCAGCGCGAACACCCCGCTGGACACCAGCACGGCCCAGATACCGTTGTTGACGATCCAGGACACGAGGGTGAGGTAGTACTCCAGATAGTCGGTCGTGAAGAGCGTCATGGCCCCGATCTCCCCTCAAGCGGCCTGCATCAACAGGCTGGCTTCCAGCGCGACGATGGCGACGACGCCGGCGACCTCGGTACGGATCAGCCGGCGCCGCGCCTGCCCATCTGTCCCGCTTTGGTCTTCGCGGGCCAGCACCCGGCGGCGCATCCAGAACCATCCATAGGCCGTTGCCGCGTACACGCACAGCCGCCAGATGAAGAAATACCCTGCGGAGGCCGCCAGCCACCGTTCCCAGCCTGCAACGCTGCCGACCAGGTTGATGCCCGCGACGTTCGCCCCCACTGCGGCGGCAACGATAAGCACCAGCCACAGCAGCGTCTTCGCCGCGCGCCGGCTGAACAACCAGCGCAGCGGCCGCCAGGCCATGCGCGCCGGGCTCATGGCCGACTCCCCGGATTGCCCTTCTGGAGCTGGTCGAGACGGTCCGGCACAGGATCGCCCTCGTAGATGCCGCGCGAACCGGCCGCGCGCGCGCCGTGGCGCTGGATGATCGCCATGGGCGAGTTGTTCGCCAGTTCGCGCCGCAGCTCCAGTTCGGTCTTGAGGTTGCGAATCTCACGGTCGAGCGTGTCGCTCTCGTGGTTCACCGCCTCCACGGCAAGTTCGTTCGCCGCGACGTTGGGCTCCTTCTTGCCCGTGAGCAGCGTGCGCTGCAGCAGCAGCGCTTTCTCCAGCACGGATGCCAGCGCGACCTCGGACGCGAGGCGCTGCGACAGCAGGTGCTGGTCGGGCTCGTCGCGCAGCGCCTCGATCACGCCGCGCGTGATCGGCAGCGACGCACTGCCAGCTTCGCGCAGGTTCTCCGGCGTCGTGTTCTTGGCCTTGGTTACCAGGTCCTGGAGCGCCTGCAGCTTGGCGTCGTACTCCTCCTGGATCAGCGGCGTGAGCCCGACGCCCGGCGTCGTCTCGGTCTTGGTGCAGGCATCGCACGTGCGCTGCTCCTTCTCGCCGAGCACGCGCGTGGCCCACTCGACGGCAGCCTGCGGCGAGGTCCAGGTCTGGCACGAGAGACTGCTGCAACTGGCCGGCGCAATGGACGAGGTGTCGGTCACGCCGCGGCCGTTGACCAGGTTGTAGCCAGCGCGGGTGACATCGCCGACGACCTTGATCGCGGGCTGGCCGGAGCCGCCCGCGTTGCTGCCCCCGACCCACGGCACGCCGTCATTGCCGCGGCGCGTCTCGGCCTGCTCGATGGCCGAGACCGCATCCGTGCTCGACACGGCATCGCGCAGCGCCAGCCCTTCGGCCATCTGGCTCCAGCCGAGTTGGCCGCCCGCCGTTTCGGCCATCTTCTCGGCCATGGCACGGCACGTCAGCTTGCTGCGGTCGAAATCCAGCCGCGCCTGCAGCACGCCATTGGTGAGCAGGTTGTACAGACCGGGATCGGCCCGCTGGATGATCAGTGCGGGCAACGATGCCACCGCACTGGTGGCACTCTGGATCACCGACGACATGATTTGCTGGAAGCCGTTGGTAATGCCGTTAAGTTGGTTCTTCAACGTGGTCTGGATGCTCATGTCGCCGCAGATCAAGTTGCTGTTCCAACCCACGCCGACACCGATGGAGCGCATGCCGGCTGCACGTCCCATCGACACGGCGTTGCCGCCACCGATCGAGTACATGACGTCATCGCCGATGACGCTGCCGCTGGTCTGGTATCCCAGTTGACCCCAGGCCACGCCGCTGCCCAGCGCGAGCGCGCCGGCCAGTGCCAGGACGATCTCCGTGCGACGTACCCGGCGGGAGAACGGATTGAATGCAGGACGGAACTTCATGGCACCCCCTCAGAGGAAATCGACGCTGCCCAGGAACACCTGGCCCCGGCGCTCGCAGCAGGCATACGGCCGCCACAGCGCCCATGCGTAGTCGCCTTGCTGGGCCTGGGTAAGGAAGCCGCTGCGCGGGAAGACCGTGCAGGACGAGGACAGGACGGGCGTGAGTTCTTGCCACTTGCCGGTCGAGGCATCGCCCTCCATCAGCGCGCCGGCCGGCCAGTAGCCGTCACGGGAGTTGGCAAGCAACGGCTGATAGACGTGGATCTGCCCGCGGCGCGTGACCACATCGCCCGCACGCTGGGCCACCACTGCGCCGGCCTTGAAGTCGTCGGTCTGGTGCAGGAAGCCGCCACGGGGATACACGTTGCCCCAGAGATTCATCGTGGTACGGGCACCGACTTCGCGCCGGCCCGGAATCAGCGCTTCCGGGTAGGCCATCTCGGGCACGTTGTAGCGCCAGGCCAGCGTATCCAGGGTGCTGAGCAAGTACGGCATAAACGCCGTGCCCGCGCCCTCACAGAAGTAGCCTGACGAAGAGACGAACTGGTTGAACACCTCTGCGCCGGGGTGACCGATGACATCCGCGTTCTTGAATTTGGCGAGGCTGTTTTCGTGATCCTCGTTCGTCGTTCCGTCGCCGCCAGCTTGGGCGGACGGGTTGGGCGTGCTCATTGCCTGGACTTCGACCCAGGGGTTTTCTCCGGTATTCGAGTACGACGACACCACTGCATCGGGGATGTAGTGGCGCACCTTGATCGACGTGCGCACGGTGCAGCCCGTCCATGTGCAGTAGAGCCAGTAGCAGATGCCGACGACGCGGTATTCGAGGCAATCGGGCGATGCCACCGAGCCGATGATGGTCGCTGTATTGAGGGCGTAGCTGCCCGTGGCGCTGAGCAGCAGCAACGAAGCCACGCCAGCGCGCAGGCGGCGCATCAGGTCGAATGGTCGGGTCACGGCTGGGTCCTCCGGTGCTGCTCGATGCGCGCGACAGCGCGAGCCACATCCGGCTCGCCATAGACCACATAGCGCCTGTCCACCACCACGGCCGGGAGGCTGGTGATGCCGAGGCTCCATGCGTCGGTAACGCCTTGGTATGCGGAAGCGATGCGTCGCTGCAGATCGGCACCGCCGCCATTCAGCCGGCGCTTGACGATGGCCGTCGCCTGTTCGGGGTCGGTGGGCAGTCCCGCGGAAAGCTCCGCTTCAATCCTGTGGGCTTCGTCCAGCTCGATCAGCCGCTCGCCGCCCATGGTCTTGACCGGGTGGCGGCTGTCGGTGACGACCACCACGTCGGCGGCGAAGGTGGCCGGGCTGAAAACGGCCAGGGCTGCCGGCAGCGCCACGGCCCGGCCGAGGGTTCGCCAGCCCGGCGCGAACCTGGAAAGGGATGCTGTCATGTCGCGTGCCCTTGAAGTTGATCAGAGCAGTAGTCAAACGCGAAGCCGACGCGGCCCCAACAAACAATGCGCATCGCGCACTGCCCGCATACCTGCTTGTCTCGCGCCCATGAAAAAGCGGAGGCCGAAGCCTCCGCGTGGATCAGGGAGCCGATGCCGTCGCTACAGCAGGCCGGATTCCGCGAACGAGTACGGCGTGCCCTGGCCGACGATGAGGTGATCCAGCACCCTCACGTCGATCAGCGACAACGCGGCCCTCAGCGTTTGGGTCAACGCACGGTCCGCGCTCGACGGCTCCGTGCAGCCCGAAGGGTGTTGGTGAGAAAAAATGACCGCTGCCGCATTCAGTTCCAAGGCACGCTGCACGATCGGACGCGCATGCACCGAGGTCGAATGGATCGTGCCTCTGAACATCGGCTCGTAGGCCAGCACCTCGTGCATGCTGTTGAGGAACACGATGGCGAAGACTTCATTGGGCTCGGCGGCCAGTTTCAGGCGCAGGTAGTCCTTGACGGCGGCAGGCCTCTCCAGGGATGGCCCCTTCTTGAAGACCCGCTGCTCCAGCAGCGCGATGGCTTGCCGGATGATCCAGTCATCGGATTGGGACATGGGGGCAAAACGTGGCTCCACGCAGGAGTCGTTGGCGACGAGAGACATGGCGGACCTCCAGAAAGTGAGCGGAGGGCGCCACCCTGGGAGGGCAAGCCCTCCTGGGGATGGAAACAGCGGAACAAGGTGCATCCATCACCGCGCGGCGGTGATTGTTCGCGGCCAGGATGCGAAAGCGAACGGGTAGCGGTCAGCGCGGCGAGCCGCGCCGTAGCCTTCAAGACCGAGGGCTACCTGGGCATGTCGCCGACAACGTCGGCAGGCATTTCGGATGTGGGGGTGGCGGGCGAACCCGGCGCGTCGCTGGCCATTTCCCCGGCCGCCAGCAGGTCCATGGCCGAGAGCAAGGCATCGCCCTCGATCGGCCCCTGCAACAGGATGGCCTGGCCCGTCTGGCGATCGAGCAGTCGCAGCGACGGCGTGGCGGTCACGCCGCTCTTGGTGGCTTCCGCGGCCTGCGCGCGGATGGCCACGTTGGGGCGCTCGCTAGCCATGCACTGTTCGATGGCTGACGTTGTTTCGGGGTAACGCAAGCCATCGGGCAAGCCCTGGCCGTCGCTGCGCGTGTGGGCATAGACCCATTCGACCGCCTGCCAGAACGCCGCATGCCCGCCCGCTTCGGCGGCGCACTCGGCCAGACGTGCCTCGGCCGACGCGGCAGGCTCGTGCGCGGCCAGCGGCTGGTGATGCCATTGCAGCGCCACGTCGGTGTTGTTGCCGACCCAGCGCTTGAGCTGCGGGAAATACTCCCGGCAGAACGGGCATTCCAGGTCGGCATAGAGCGTCAGCGTGAAACGGCCTTCCGGGTTGCCCATCTGCCAGGGTGGCCCAGCGACCTGCGCCGTGCTGACCGGCGCGCGCGACGGCGCTGAGGATTCGCCGGGCGTCCGGGACACCAGCCAGATCAGCAGCAGCGCGACCAGCGCAGCAGCCAATACCCAGGGCCAGCGAGGCCGCCAGCGGCGACGGCGGAACGCCTGGACCTGCATCGGAATGGAAGGACGTTTCTGTTCCATGGCGTTCTCCGGTTTACGACAGTTCCAGGGCCGGCGACTCGATGCCGCGGGCCTGGTCGATCTTCTCGGCCACCTTGAAAGCCGCTTCCAGTTCGGTGCAGCCGTACTGCTGCATGAGCTGGTAGCGTTCGGCCTTCTCCTCGGGTTCTGTCTGCGCGAGGGCGAGGTACAGGGACGGCGGCACGGCGCGGAACAGCACTTCCATGCTCTTGGAGAGGATGACGCCTTCGGTGAATTTCCCCGCTTCCTTGCGCGCCGAAAGCATCAGCGCCTTCTGCGCGGGCGAGAGTTCGCGGAACCGCGCGATCTTCTCAACTTCATCGGGCGGCATGCTGAGACAGATCCACCACTCGATCATGTTGAGCATGGGCTCCGCGGCGCGCGGCAGGTCGTCGATGTTCTGCGTCGCGAGCCAGAACCAGGCCCCCAATTTCCTCCACATCTTTGTAATTTTCACGACGTAGGGCGCGAGCAGCGGGTTCTTCGTGATGATGTGGCCTTCGTCGGTGACGTTGATGATCGGGCGTCCCAGGTATTGGTCGCGCTCGGCGATGTTGTTCACCGTGCTGATCAGGCTGATGTAAGCGATGGAGAGCTGCGCGTTGTAGCCCTCGCGGGCGTATGTCGCGAGGTCAACCAAGGTGATGTCGGCTTCGGGCCACGGCGTGCCGTCGCGGTCGAACATTTCGCCGTCCGTGCCTTGACAGAACATGTCCATCGCATCCGCCATCTCCAGCAGCCGCACGCGGCGCATTTCGGGCAGCGTCGGGTCCTGGCCGCGGGCGCGCAACGCGTTGCGCACGTCGCGCGTAAGCACCGTGCGTTTGTCGGCCACGCAGTGCTCGGCGGCGTCGAGGATGCACTGACGGATCAGCGAGCGGTCAGCCCGCGTCATCCGGGCTTCCTCCTTGTCCTCTCCGCCCGTGATCATCAGCCGCGCCGTGATCTCCAGTTCGCCGAGCACGTCGCGCTGCTCGTCCGCCTCCATGGCCGAGGCATCTGGTGGCGGGTCTTCATCCAGCGCGTCGGCGTCGAGCGTCTGCACGTCGCTGGGCGTCTCGATCAGCCGACGCGCGTCTGCGAATGGCGCGAGGCTGATGCCCGAACCTGGGGCCAGCTTGACCCGGTTTACCGTCAGCCCGAGCATGCGTGCGAAGTCGCTGAACAGGCCGAAGCTGTTGCCAGCCTCCACGATGAACAGCCGCGGTCGGTAGATGGCCGTGACCTGATTCAAGAGGTTGTTGAGCGTGGCGCTCTTGCCGGAGCCGGTGGGGCCGAACAGGAACAGATGGGCGTTCATCTGCCGATCCAGGCGGCTGAGCGGGTCGAAGGTGATCGGCCCGCCACCGCGGTTGAACATCGTGATGCCCGGGTGCCCCGTACCTTGAGCGCGGCCCCACACCGGCGACAGGTTCGCCGCGTGCTGAGCGAACATCAGTTGGGTGTACCACTTGCGCCGATCCTGGCCGGGGTTGTAGCAGCATGGCAGCCACCGCAAGTAGCTGTTGAGCGGCGCCACCTCGTCGTCCTCGCGCACCGGCTGCAAGCCAGCATTGAGCATCACGTTCGCCAGGTCCAGGCCGCGCCGGTCCAGTTCCGCTTCGTCGCGTCCGCGCAGGTAGAATGCCAGCGTCCCCCGGTAGAGCTTGTGTGCGCTGCCGATGAGGGAGCGGGCTTCCTGCACGTCCTTCAACGTCTGCTCCGACGCCAGCGTCTCGCCCACGGCCTTCTTCGCCAGGTGGTTGAGATCCGCTTCCAGGACATCCTGCGGCGTGGCGACCATCGTGAGACACAGCAAGGTGTCTTCCGGCATCTGGTCGAACAGCGTGTTGATGGCATCCCCTTTGCGGGTCTCGCCGGTCAGGTGCCCGGTGCCGGGCGGCATGCGCAGCCGGTCGGTGATCAGCACGCGGTGCGGCATGCCGTCGAAATACCAGGTGCCGTGCTCCACGTCGGAGCGTGGCTGGCCGAAGAACAGCCGCTGGCTGAAATCCCGCCCGCTCGCCAGCTCGATTTCGCCGGCCTCGCTTTCTTCGGTGCTGTCGGGGTAGCGCGCCAGCGCGTAGAAGCGCTCCCGGTCCTCTGCACTCGGTCCAAGCATCGCCGGGCGCGGATTGAACCACCGCAGCAGCCAGTCGTGGACGTCGGCTGCGACCATGCGCCGTGCCTGGATGCCGGCGTTCGCCAGGCCGCCGCACAGGCGGTCGCAGACGATGTTCAGCATCTGCTCGGGCGTCTGGCCGCGGCGGCTTGCCTGCCCAGTTGCACGGCGATAGATCACCATGCGCACCCGCCGCGTCTGGCCGCGCCAGCGCAGCCGCGTGACCACCGTGTCCTCGAACAGGCCGCCCGGCTTGGCGACCGCGCGCAGGTGGTGGCCGAAGAAGCGCAAGTAGAACTCGGTGAAAGCGGTGCCGCGGGCACGCGGCTGCACGTAGTCGCGCAGGGTCTGCATGTACTGGTCGAAGCTGGGCTCGTCCTGGGCATAGAGCTGGAGTACCCAGGGGTTTTCGTCCAGCTCATCGAACGAGTCCTGGAGCGCGTTCTCCAAGGCATCGCGGGCATGCGCGAGCCAGCCGGGCTCCCGCCCCTCGGTGCCCAGCGGCACCAGCTCGTAGAAGGCAGCGACCGACTGCCCATCCTCCAGCAGCATGGACTTCGACTGCGGCAAGAACTCCACCCAAGGCAGCAGTTCCGCGAACGACGGCGCGACGTCGTACAGCGCCTGCTCGTCGGCTACCGTCGCCGGCCTGCGGCCCTGGACCGCTGCGCCGGGTTCAGGGACGCCGGCCTGGCGCAAGGCCTCGACGTGGCGCTGCCAGCCGTCCGGCTTCTCTTCGTCGCCGGTGCCGGATGCGGCCAGCTTCGGCCAGGGAAGTTCCCAGCGCATCAATAGTCCTCCAGCCGTTCACCGGGCATGGCGTACTGCACGCGCTGGTACAGGGGGAAGACCGTCGTGTAGCCCGGAACCGGCACGGGGTCCGTGCCCGCCAGGTGCGGGTACACATACATGACGAGATCGGGGTTGGGCAGGCGCTGGAACTGGCGATAAACCTCGTTGCGCGCCGTGCGCGTGTAGCGCATCTGCTCGACGGGCGCAGCCTGCACATCGGCGTCGGTCAGCGGCCGGCGCAGGCTCTGGCGCGCGTCGAGCAACTGCCGGCGCGCGACCTGGCCGGTGCCACTGCCGCCGCCACCCGTTTCCTGCTGCCAGATGTCCATCATGGTGCGGTCGCTATGGGTCAGCAGTTCTTCCTTGCTGGTGGCGCAACCGCTGAGCACGGCGACGGCCGCGGCCAGCGCGAGGCCCTTAATCGAGTTCGAGCGCATGGCTTTCTCCTGCACGGTGATCGACGCGCCGGCCTTCGGGGTCGTGATCGATGGCCAGCGGCTTTTCGAGGTGGACGGCGACCTTGGCGCCGGGCTGCACATAGACGGCGGCGAAAGCCTGTCCGTAGAGCTTGTTGACCCAGGTCGACATGTCCCGGACGCCGCCCGCGAGGATCTGGCCGACTGCTTCCTTGCCGCTGATGCCCACGGTGCCGATGGCGCCGTCCGAGCCGACGTAGGACATGCGGCCGCTGTCGCTCTCGATGAGCGAGGCCACGCCGGCTCCGGCCGCGGTGATCAGAGCTTGCGACCCGAGGTACTGCTGGGCGTTGCTGCGCCGTTCGCCGCTGACGCACGGGATGCCGTGCGGGTCGCTGATCCAGCCCAGGCCGTCGCGCTGCTGGTTGTTCTGCTGGTTGCCTTCGCGGTCTTCGGGAATCGTGCGGATCGTGCCGTCGTTGAAGACGAAGGTGATGCTGCGAACCTGGCCGCGCACGCACGAGAGCGTCCAGTCGCCCGATGCGGTTCCGGAGAACACCGCGCCGGCCACGTCGGGAATGTCGATGCCGTTGGCAGTCAGATTGTCCGGCCCGACCAGCACCTTGAAGGGGTACGGATCGTTCACCGTCCCGTCGATCGGCACGCGCCCAATCAGCGCCGTCATCGCCACGGAGCCCATCAGTGTCGAGTTGGTCGGCACGGTATAGACCGGCTTGGCGCTCTTGACGCCTGCCGCACCTGCGCCGGCGTTCGCCACGGTTTCCGCGGTGGTTTCCAGTGTGCTTTGTGCCGGGCCGAAGCTCGTCGGGAAGCTCATGCCGCTGCCTGCGCCACGACTGCCATTGCGGCCCTCGGCCTTCTTCGCGTCGTCCGGTTCGACCCAGCGCATGCCGCCTTCCATGCCGGCCTCGTCGCCGCCGCGCAGCCCCAGGCCCACCGGCAGATCAGCGTGACCGCCGCCGCGCCCGCCAATGCTGTCCAGGCGCCGCTGCAGGTCGGCGAGCAGCCCCTCGGTCTGCTGGCGCGCGCTGGCCGCCTGTTCCTGGTCGCGGCGCAGGTTGGAGCGCTCGGATTCGAGGGCCGAATTGATGCGCTGATCAATGGAGTTCTCCCGCTGGCGCAGCCGCTGGTTTTCCTCGCGCTGCGACTTGTTGTCGGTCAGCGCGGTCTGAAGCTCGGTGCGCAACTGTTTCACCTGGGCGACGAGCGTTGCCACGGTATCGCGCGGGGTATCGCCTTCGATGCCCAACGCCTTCATTTCCTCGGGCGTGAGCTTGGAGCCAGCATCCGCGGCGGGCGGTGCCGACGTGCTTCCACCGGAGAACAGCCGGATGGCAACGAACAGCACCAGCAAGGCGACCGGGATCATCAGCCACTTGAGCAAGCCGTTACTGCGCATGGCGGGCCTCCTTGCCATCGTCGGCTTCAGCTTCCCGCTGCGGCAGATGCACGGCCGGGTCGAAGCGGTGGATCGCCGGCAGCAGCGATTGCGCGAGGCCGTGCCCGCGCGTCACCAGGTACAGGACGGTCGTGTCCTCGGGCGTCCCGCGCGGTCCGAGCGCTTCGTGCTGGAAGGTGGCGGTGAGGAAATCGCCTTGCAGCACGCGCGGGTCGAGCGTGACCCAGCCGCTGCTGCTGTTGGTCAGGCGCACGGCCGTGACCCACTGGTCTTCCAGACGCCACGACGCGAGCGCGACCGCGCGCACCGGCAGCGTCGGCATCAGCGTGCCGAGGTCGAGGTCACGGCGCAGGTTCACCCGCATGACGCCAGGCAGCGACTCCACAGTGCGCAGCGGCGCGTAGAGGTTCTGCGCGGCGAAGCGCGTCAGGACGACCGGAACCGGGGTTTCGCGCCGGGTCGCCCGCGTACCTGCTTGGTCCTGGGCGCGTGCCGGGGCCTCATCGGCACCGCCTGGCTGATCGCCGTAGCGCGCAGGGGTGCTGCTGCCCTCGACGATGCGCACCGGCTCCAGCTCGGCTTCGCCGTCTTTGGGCGGCTCGGCCGCAATGTCGAGCAGGATCAGCGCGCCCGTGTCGGCGTCCTGCAATTGCAGCCGCGTGGGCTCGATCGGCTCGCTGGCGCGCAGGTACACCGCGCCACCTGCGCTCTGCACGCGCAGGCGTTCGCCCACGCCTGCGGGCACGCCCACGCGGACGTTCCGGTCGATGAACACGATGCGCTCCTGGCCGACCTTCAGCGGCACCGCCAGCGGCATGCGTTCCCACCGCAGAATCTCCACAGCATGGGAGACGGGTGCCGCGGCCACGGCCAGCAGCCCCAGCAGCACGAGTACAGGATGCTTCATGGGGTGTTTCCTCCTTGGGGCGCTTGCGGAGACAGGCCGCCAGGTGCCGGGCGAGTCGGCTCCGGTGCGCTGATGCGCTGGGGCGCGCCGTCGTAGCAGTCCAGCGCCAGGCCGAACGGGTTGCGGGCGGGATCGACGTCCACCCGCGTGACCTTCACCGGGTAGCGCACGAGCGCGCGCTTGACCTGCTCGGCGCCGTAGTACTCGTCGGCGGTGATGTCGAGCGTCACCACCCAGTCGCGGTCGGAGACCACGCGCACGCGCGCCGTGGGGTCGTCGCCGTAGCCGCGGCCGGGGATCTCATAAATCCCGCGCACGCGCTGGCGCAGCTCGCCCGTGGAACGGCGGTAGTCGTAGTCCGCGCGAAGGAAGGCCTGGCAGGACGGGGTGAGGTACGGCGAGAGCGTGTGGAGGTTGCGCGGATAGTCCTCTTCGCCGTTCGTCGGCCAGCGGTTGAGGGTCTGGAACACGTAGAACGTGAACGCATAGACCGATTCGGGCGGCACTTCCCACCACTTGCGGGTACTGCCAGAGCGCAGGTCGGGCGGGACGTGGATGGTCAGGTCGCGCGGCGCGCTCCACCAGCCACCGCCCATGACCAGGGCGACGATGACCAGCGCACCAGCACCCAGGCGAAGCGTCTTGATGTGCGCCTGCAGGTGGGTGATCTCGTTCTTGAAGCGGCTCATCGTGCCCCCCTTGCAACGGACCTTCGGGTGGACCAGAAGCCGGAGCGCGAGATCAGCACGTGGCCGCCTACCCATCCCGCCATCAGTGGATGGCGCGTGGCGATGCGCCATTGCAGTTGCCGGTACAGCCAGGTGTCGGGGCGCCCGCGCTTGAGCCGGCGCAGGATGCCGCCGCCGATGAAGACGCCCAGGGCCACGCCCAGGACGACGAACGTCGGCGCGATGGCGATCGTGCGGAACACCCAGGACAGCGGCGCGCCGACCAGCAGGCCGGCGGCGCCGGACAGGCCGCAGCAGATCCACAGTTCGTCGGCGGTGAGGCCGCGCACGACAACAGGGTGGCGGTTGAGCCGATGCGGAAGGAACGTGACCGTCCCGTCCGCACGGACGTGCTGCTGCTCGGACATACCGGCCTCGCCTTACAGGATGCCCGTGGCTTCGGTGAGCAGCCAGATGCCGATCACGAGCAGCACGGCACCGATCGCGACGGTGAGGCCAAACTGGCCCCAGGTCTTGCGGCCGGTGTGGATTTCCGCGTAGGTGCCGTAGGCGTGGTAGCAGACGCCGATGAACATCGACGCCACGACCAGGAGGGCTACGAGCATGATGATGTCGTAGCCGTAGTTCCTGATCGTTTCCATGATGCCGTTGCCGGTGCCGCGGGTCGGGTTTTCCAACTGCGGCAAGCCTTGCGCGAACGACAGCGCGGGCAGCGCGGCGGAGCCCAGTGCCACAGCGGCGCGCTGGGCAAGGCGGGAATGGAGGATGCGGTTTTGCATGGTCGTGCCTTTCAGGTCAGGAGAGGAGGAAGAAGCTCAGGACGAGGTACATCGCGACGAAGCGGATGCAGACGCCGAGGAACTGGCGCTGGTTGAGGCGGCTCTCGGACCACCCCACGTAGGCCGTTCGGATGGCCCAGACGCCCCAGACGAGGAGCACCGCGAACACGGCGCCGACCAGGACGGTCGCCATCGCCGAAGGCGCGATGCCGCTGTTGGCTTGAAATGCCGAGACCTGGGCGCCGTTCATGGCTTGGCTTCCGTAGTCGTCGGCGATGGCGAAGCGGACCGCTCGGTGCGGTAGTCGCTGGCCAGTTCGGAGGGGTCGCGCGGCTGGGCACGCGACGGTGTGAGATGGGCCTGGATGCCGGCGCGCACGCGCGCCAAGTCAGCCAGCAACCGCGGGTAATCGAAGTGGTAGCGCTCGCCCGGCTGGATGGGGGCACGCGCGGCGCTGTCGGCGACGGTGCGCTCCAGCGCGTCGAGTTGGCGCAGCGCGGCGACCAGCTCCTGGCGCTGTGCGGGGGACTCGGCCAACGCCATCGGGGACTGACCCAGCAGCAGGGCCGTCACGAGAAAAATGGGCACGCCGCGATGCGCGGCGCGCTGCCAGATCGGAGCCAACATCGCGCCATTCCTGTGTGATCAGAATAGTGCGATGGTGGAGTTCAGGGTGACTGCAGGCAGCAAACAATAGGAAACTGCGCTGATCGGTTTGATTGGCAGCGTGCGTCCAGTTCGCTCAGGGAGTGGTCGTCAGGCCAGAATTCAAGAAGGGAATTTCCACCGGCCGCGTGGCAAAATATCAACGCTCTTACAAAGATCCAGGATAAAAATGCAAGGACTGACCTTTAGAACTGATCAAGATTTTGAGGAAATTTGCTGCTACCTCATGAGGGACTGGGTCGCGCGGAATATGAGGTATGACGTGCAATTCAGAAGATACGGCGGAAATGGGCAAAGGCAGCATGGCATTGACATTTTTCCTGCCGTTGGCGGCTACTCAGTGTTTGGGCAGGCAAAATTTGTTAATCAACTAAACTCTACAGACGTTACGGCTGAGTTGAGTAAGACCGATTCCTTCCCTGAGCCGATTGGTTGTTATGTGATTTTCACAACGGCAAATCGCCATACCAGCATAAATCATCATCAGTTCCATGGCACTCAACACAAAAGGCTGGATGGATCGATTTTTCCGGTTCACGTGGTCTATTGGGGTGAAATTTCTGATATTAGTTTTATCCCACAAGATGTCTGTAAGAGAATTTTCCCATCAGCATTTCAAGTTGCCAGGAGCGCATTAACGCCTCAGCAGATGGCGGATTCCATAGCCACACTTCAAAATATTGTTCCTTCATATTTCAGGTCTGACTTTCTCGACTGGCTCGAAACATGGGACTTTTCATGTGGTTACATTCCATCTGTGCATTATGACGCCGTGGACAATCTTTACATTGAGTTGGATCGGGTAGGATGGGGAATGAAGGGTGTCAATGATTTTTTATATGCCCAAGGTCGCATTGACTTATCTCGTGCGCTTCCGGCTGGCGATGCCTTCTTTTATGCTCTCACTGAATTTCGAGATTCAATATATAACTACATAGCTTTTGTACGCGGACAGGATGGGCAGGGCTACGTTACATTGCAAGGAATGGATGGGCGCGGCGCAACAGATTTCCCAAAGATTACAGAGCAGTGGAGCATGAGGGCGCGCCATTTGGCCAATATGTATCGCGAGAAAATCCTTGGTCAGCAAATTCAATAAATAAGAAATACTTGTCGGGTCCCGGATGATTACGCACGTTCTTGACGAATAAATCAGGAGCTTTCATCTTCCATTTTTTGAGTGCTTGGACTGGGGCTTCATGCCCCAGTGCCTTTTGTGGCAAGTGGTGGTTGTACAGCCAGACAAACCTGTGCAGTGTCTTCTCCAAATCCTCTGCACTGTTGAAGTGATGCGAGCGCAGCACCTGGCTCAGGCGGCCATTGAAGCGCTCAACCATGCCGTTGGTTTGTGGCGTCTTTGGCTTGGTCAGCCGATGCTCTATCCCCAATGCTTGGCATAACTGGTCGAATTCGTGCTCGCCTGAGGGCTGACGTGTGCGGCTTCCAAACAATCGGTCTGTGAACTCTTTGCCGTTGTCGGTGAGGATGGTGTGGATCTTGAACGCTGCAGCTTTGCGTACGGCAGCCAAGAAGGCTTTGGCGGATGCTGCCGTCTTGTGCTGCTTGATATCAATGAACACCCAGCGTGTAGCTCGATCGATGGCAACAAAAACATAGCGGCGCTTGTCCTCATCGTGCATCTGGGGCAGGTACTTCACATCTACATGTACATAGCCAGGCTCATACGCCTTGAAGGGTTTGTGCTCGCCCTCAGGCTTGGGCTGTACGGGCAATCTGGAGTGGCCTCGTCTGCGCAGCAAGCGATCCAGCGCCGAGCGGCTCATGGCCGGCTCAATGAACTCTCGCACCACCGCCAATAAGTCATCCAGAGGTAGCCGCAGCTGGCTGCGCAGATAAATAACCAGCTCTTCCTGCCCTGCATTGAGAGTCGTTTGCAGGCGGTGGGCCGTGTGGCTGGCGTCATGCACCGTGGTTCTGCCCCGCCACTTACGCACGGTCCCTATGCCAATCCCGTATTGCTGCGCCAACTCTCGATCAGTACCACTGGCTTGCTGCAATGCCAAACGGGTGGCAGGTGTGGTCGTAGCGTTCTTGTGAAGGCTGATCAGCATGGCAACTCCTTGGCACGGGATTGCCATGTTGCCAGAACTGCTTGCAGTACCTCTCGGCCATGCAGCAACGGACGCTTGTTTTTAAGCAGCCAATCGTCCGGGACCCGACAAATACTGAATGAGTTGCCTAATGATCTGGTTTCTCTGTCATCACAAGTATTTTTTGAAGCTGCCCGCAGTCAGGCTCACGGCCAGTCCCAGCAAGGCTGCGCTGGGCAGCAGGATCAGCAGTGGATGCACAGAGATCGGCAAGGCCAGGTACGTGACCCACGGCAGCACGGCCAGCGGCATCAGGCTCGCCTTCGCGCGGTGGTAGATGAAGCCGGATTCCCGGCCTGCGCCGAACCGGCGCACGTCCCGCCGCACAAGACCGTCGATCAGGCCGACGAACGCCGCGGTGCAGATCAGCGGCAACGTGAGCACCAGAACCAGCAGGCGCACCAGAAACGTGAGGGTGGTGAAGGCCGCGGCAATCAGGTAGTTCTCGGTCCAGACATAGACCTGGCTGATGTAGTAGCGAAAGTTGCGCCCCCCGTCCTGGATCCTCCCGTGGCTCGGCGCGCGGGCGCGCTCGGCGGTCTGGCTCATGCGCTCCAGCAGCCCGGAGCGAACGAATACCCATTCGTAGCCGGTATCCACCAGTTCGTGCGCGGTGCGCCCCGGCTCCTGCACGACGACGCTGCGCGTGAAGTGGCTGGACAGGTGCCCCAGTTCGTACTGCAACATCTGCTGCGAGTGCCGCCAGCCCTGGTCCTTCCAGAACAGGTGCATGCCGACGCACTCCACCACGATCGAGAACAGCAGCGAGCCGATGAGCACCCCGAGCAGCCGGAACGGCAAGGTGATGGTGCCGACGATCAGCCCCTGGCGCTGGTTCTGCTCCCGTTGTGCAGTCGAGGCGGCGTCCTTCATGGCGAGGCCTTGTTGCCGGTGTCCTCGTCGGTGGCAATGGCCACCGCGGGAGGTTCGGCCGCAGCGGCGTCATCCAGCAGGTCGTCGGGCAGGCCCGTGTCCTGCAAGGCGGGGGAACTGGTGAACTCCCACCACTGCGTCGCTTCGCTGTAGCTCTGGCGCATGTACCCGGCCAGTTGCTGCAAGTCTGCCGGCATCACTTCGTCCGGGTCCGGCGCCGGCAGCGGCATGCGCACTTTCCAAAGCTGGCCGCCCTGCAGCAACGCGAAGCACTGGCCTTTCGGCAGGCCGACGACGTGCGACGGCTCGATCATCGGCACGCTGGACATGCTGATGCGGTCCTGAGTGTTCGACGTGAAATCCGTCGCCCCGCGAATGTCCGAGCTGTCGGTCGCGCCGCTGACGATGGTGGTCGTATAGACCTCGACCTTCGGCAATTGCCGGGTCAGCAGTTCGGCGGTCGCGGTCTCGCGCACGCGCAGCATGAACAGGTTGTTGAAATTCCCGATCACCTGGCCTGCCTTCGCGCGGTTGCCGATGCGGGCCTCGATGTCCGACAGGGTCTGCGTGTACGCAGTGACTTGCAGGCCGGCACCGCCGCCCTTGTTGATCAGCGGGATGAACTCGTCGCCCATCAATTCGTTGAACTCGTCGGCATGGACGTTGATCGGCACGCGCGCACCGGCCGATGCGCCCGGCAGGCCATCGTCGATCCCATGCTTGTAGATATGCCCGGCGACCGACACGAGATCGCTGAACATCGAGTTGCCGACCGCGGTGGCGACCTCGGCGTCGGAGAGCGCATCCAGGCCCACATAGACGATGGCCCTCTTACGGATGATCTGCATCCAGTCGAAGATCGGGCGCGGGTCGGCCAGGTCGGAGTAGTTCGGGGCCAGGAGCTGCGCGATCTTGCCGCTAGTGAGCTTCTCCAGCAGCGGCAGCAGCGATGCGACGATCTTGTCGAAGTACGTCTTGTCGTAGCGAACCGCCGAGCGCAGGCCATCCAGCACCGGGTCGTAGTTGCGCGCCTGCGAGAGGTACTGCTCCAGCGCCACCACGCGCTTCTCGCGCCCGATCATGTTGCGCGGGATGTTCTTCTCGTTGAGCTTGGCCTCGATCTGGACGATCACCTCCCAGGCCCTGGGCTCGGTCTTGGCGAAGTAATGCTGGGCGTACTCGATGAACAGCGCGTCGATGTTGATGACGTGCCGTTGGATCAGCATGTAGTCGGGCCGCTGTCCCAGCTCCACCAGGGCGCGGGCAATGATGTTGACGAACCGCCACGCAAACTCTCGGAAGGCGGCCGAGTTGCCTTCACCGGAAAGCTGCCCCGCAACGCGGGTGGCGACTTCCGATATACGCCCGAATCGCCCCACGGCGTTGTAGCGCGCGGAGATGTCCGGCCATCCCAGGTGGAAGACGTAGAACTCGCCTTCGCGGCCGGCGCGCTTAGCCTCGACGTACATCCGCTTCAGGAGATCGGCATCGCCCTTGGGGTCAATGACGATCACCACCTCGTGCTCGCCCGCGGCGTTCACGCGCCGGATGTCCTGGGTCACGAATAGTTCGGCCAGCCGGGTCTTGCCGACGCGCGTCGTGCCCAGCACCAGCGAGTGGCCGACGCGCTCGCCCAGCGGCAGGCTGACGTCCATCTCCTCGGGTTCGATGCCGTGCAGGCGCGGCAGGCCGCCCACAGGCGGCAACGGCCGCACCGGGTTGAAAGGTACGTCCCAGCCGGTGAGTTTCGACAGCCGGGACAGCGGGAACGGCGCGTACTCCAGCCGTTCTTCCAGCCGTCGCGCCAGCCGGTAGGCTGGTGTGGGCTCGACGTAGCGGCGGAACTCCGGCCGGTACGTTTGCATGAGCCTATGGGTGTGCTTCTGCTCCCACAGGAACCCGCGCCCCACGAACAGCCGCTGCTGGCTGACCGGCACGTCCTTGCTGGTCATCACGTAGCGCGGCAGGCGGCGGATGTTGCGCCGGTAGCGCAGGATGATGCGGGCATCGCGGTAGCGGATGGCACCGTAGGCGCCGAACGCCAGCGCGCTGCCGACGCCCATGGACGGGCTCAGCGCGAGCGACCATGGGGCCACCAGGGACAGAAACGCGGCGCCCGCGCATGCGGCAACGGTGTATAGCTCCACCGCTGGGCGAAGCAGTACCTCGACCGGCTGTTTCCCCGACATGGCTTCATTGCTCGATGCCGGTGGCTGTGATCAGCACCGGGTAGTGCCGCAGGCCCAGGCGCTCGGCCAGGTCGTCGCCGGACATGGGCGCGAGGGGTACGCCGGGCACCAGGGTGCGCAGCCGCGCCAGGCCCTGCACGGTCTCGACGTTGACCACCAGACCGACCGCGCCGCGCTCGCGCAGCGCGGCTGCCTGGCTGCGCAGCCAGGCCCGAGATGCCTCGTCGTCGCCGACGACAACGAAAGGCCGCAGACCCGGAGCCTCGATGACACGCCGCGGGACGGTGCCGGGGGTGAGCTTGGCGCTGCGCACCGGCAGCATCGCGGCCTCGTCCGCCGGCGTGGCGGGAACCTGGGGCGTCGGGATCGGCGGCCGGGCCGGTGCGTTGGTGCGCGGCTGGAGGTTCAGGGCTTCGTAGTACGGCAGCGCCGACGCGCCGCCGCGGTCTTCGACCACGATCAGCGGCTCGCCGGCAAGCGAGGCCAGCGGCAGACCCGCCAGCAGTACGAGCAGGCCACGCAAGGCCAGATGGGATGTCGTCATGGGGATGTCTCCTTGCGTGCGGCGAGAACCGCGGCGGTTGGGCGTGCGCCCTGCACCCGGGCGAGGTGGCGCGACACGCTGCGC